>JASHTU010000217.1 GCA_030040395.1 Acidobacteriaceae bacterium | reverse complement strand
GCGGTGAGCGGCTCTTCCTCGCGACGCGGGCCGCGCGGCGCATAAGTCTTATAGACGGTGATGTGGAAACAGGCCTGTTCGAACTCCTCCTCCACGTCCAACTTGCCGCTCGCTTCAAGGTTGAGGAGCCAGCGGCGCATCCAGGCGATTTCGCGCCAGCTCATGCCTTTTTTGGCGATGTCGACCGTGGCGCCCATCAGGTGGGGGCTGAACAGGTCGCCTTCAGCGGGCGCGGCATTGCCGTTGACGCGCGTCAGGCGCTGCTGGTAGGCGACTGTGCGGACGGCCGAACTGACCTCGATCGGCCGCGCAAAAGCCGCCGCGTGGGCGCGCGCCAGGTCGGTAAGGAACAGGGCCGTCCACGGCCGGCAATAGCGGTGCAGTGTCGGCAGCTCCGGATTGATCGCGAGCGCGGCGGAAACCGGGACAGGCACGAGCAAGCCATGGGAAATGCGGTTAGTCAAGTCCGCGTCATCCTCGATGCGTTCGAGGCCCTCGGCTTCGAGCCGGGCGTCCTGGCGTTGGAGCGAAGCCAGCGTGCCCTTCAAGGGAGGCGGCATGGCTTCGCGGGAAAGATCGGGCGAAAGATCTTCGGCGGCGGCCCGGGTTGCGGCGGCCATAACGGCATCCGACTCCGGAGCCCCGTCGTTCGCAGCAATCGATTCCGCCGCGGCTACGCGATTCGAAGCGGAACCGGAGTCTTCGCGCGGCTCAACCGCTTCATCCGATTCTGGAGCGCCGCCTGTGTCCGGTTCTGCAACGGTTGCCGGCGCAGCGCCCGGAGCGGGCCGGTCCCCTGCGTAGGGCGCCGCGCGACGGACGGCTAAAGGATTGGATTCTTCGCTGACGGGTGCTGCGGCTCGGTCATTGTTTCCGGTTGGTTCGGCTGGAAAATTCGGTAAACGCCCGGTTCGAAGATGGAAATCGATGGCGACGCGCGAGGGGGTGAACGCCGACGCGGGCGAGCGCGTGCGTCGCAGGGCCTGCTCTCGCCGGCGCTCTCGAGAGGTTTGGTATCGGCGTCTTGCCTCGTAGGAATGGGCCGGCCCTCGACTCAGATCGACGCCGGATCGGTCCAGATGGGGTGTGGGGTATTCGCGGGCAAGCTCGCGGCGGCTCCTCAGGCGAGCTTCCCGCCTCGCCTCTTCCGGGGTGATGCGGCGACGTTCTCCGCGCCGTGCTCTGGATTTCAATTTTTGGGAATCCGCAGCGCCATGCAGAGTTCGCCGCGGTGAGGCGCGGTGGACGGTGCGAGCCCCTGACCTATGCTGCGCCGGACGGGCGGGCAGTTGCCCGGCGCCGGTGCGCGAATCCCTTGCGCCCGAAGCTTTCCCTTGGGGCGTTGCGTTTGACTCCGGCAGGCCGAAGGCTGAAGCGGTCGCAAGCGCCGCCAGCGCGAGAATGACGGTTGCCACCCGGCACATAGAGGAGGGAGCGGACATCCAGAGCTACTCCAGTGTACGTCGGTCCACCTCCGCCTCCGAGTGCCTAGCCGGATTCGGATGTGTCTGATAATTGGATGCATCGCCTGGCCCTTCGCTCGCGGGCAAGGAGTGCTTGTGGAGTGCATGTGCTCGCCGCAGCGCGAACCAGCGGTTGAGGAACATAAACCCGGCGAAGAGCCGAAAGTCGCGGCGCCCCGCTTCTCATTCCCCATCCAGTATCTCTTAACCAGTTTTCGTCGATCAAGGCCCCCAGCTTCCTCCCGAAGATACAGCGAGATAGTTCAAGCGCGACCTGACGCATTTTCATCTCCCCTGATCCCGCGAAGCGGAACACATTGGCGCGAAAATGGGAAAAAACGGTTGCGTTGCCGGGGTGGTCTTGAGAATGATGGTAGATGGACCTCTTGCAAGTCGAGAGATTTCGCTGCGCTTCGATGGCGTTCCCGGATGCTTGCTGAAAGTTGCGGCTCAACTTCGGGTTGCCGCTCGGTCTCCGGAACGGTGTTGACAACTTTTCTGCACTTCAGTCCAACCCATTAGCTAGAGATGATTACTGTCAAAGAACTTACTCGTAAATACGCGCGCATCACTGCCGTAAACCACATTTCCTTCTCCGTAGCCAAAGGCCAAATTGTAGGTTTTTTGGGCCCGAATGGAGCCGGGAAAACTACCACCATGCGCATGTTGACGTGCTTTCTGCCGCCCACCTCGGGCACGGCCACGGTGGCCGGCTTCGACGTGCTCGAGCAGTCGCTTGAGGTGCGCAAGCACATCGGCTATCTGCCCGAGTCGCCGCCGCTCTACCAGGACATGGAGACCACGGATTACCTGCGCTTTGTGGGGCGGCTCAAGGGCATGGCGGGCGCCGAGCTGGAAAAGCGCGTGGATTACGTGATGGGCCGCTGCGCGGTGACCGATGTGAAGACAAGGCTTTTGGGCAAGCTCTCCAAAGGCTACCGGCAGCGCGTGGGCTTGGCGCAGGCCATTATCCACAATCCCGATGTGCTGGTGCTGGACGAACCCACGGCGGGGCTGGACCCGAAGCAGATCAATGAGACGCGCGCACTGATCAAGGATCTGGCCGGCGAGCACACCATCATCCTCAGCACCCATATTCTGTCCGAAGTGGAGCAGACCTGCGAGCAGGTCATCATTATCAATAAGGGCGAGGTGGTGGCCACCGATTCTGTCGTCAATCTGCAGGCGCGCGCGCGGGGCGTGGAGACGGTGGTGCTCGAAGTCGCGGCTGCGCCGGGCGCGGTTCTGGATGCGGCGCAGGTGCAGCAGAGGCTGTCGCAAGTTCCCGGCGTGGCGCAGGTGCTGGTGAAGGGCCGGCGCGACGGCGCCGCGGTCTTCGAGACCGAAAGCCGCAAGGGCGAGCTCAAGCGCGGCGATCTGGCGCGAGCCGTCATTGAGGCGGGCTGGGACTTGAACGAGATGCGTCCCGAAGCCATGAGCCTGGAAGAGATCTTTCTCCGCCTTACCGGCAGCGAGGCCGCCATGGAGCCGGAGGTGCGCCTTGAAGAAGGGTCCCCGGGCGAAGCTGCTGCGCAGCCTGAGATTGCAGCCGCCGAGAAGGAGCCGCAGGCATGAGGAACATCTGGATCATTTTTGCGAAGGAAATGAAGAGCTACTTTTCTTCGCCGGTAGCCTACATTCTGCTCACCATGTTTGCCGTCATCTTCGGCTTCTTTTTCTGGAACATGGTCGGGTTCTTTGTGATCCAGGGCGCGGAGATGATGGCCAGCGGCCAAATGGGGCAGATGAACGTGAACGAGCAGGTGATCCGCCCGCTGCTCGGCAACGCCAGCGTGCTCGGCCTGTTCTTCATTCCCATGATCACCATGCGGCTCTTCGCCGAAGAGAAACGCAACGGGACCATCGAACTGCTGGCCACTTCGCCGGTGCGGGATATCGAGATCATTCTGGGCAAGTGGCTCGCCGCGGTGGGGCTTTACGCCTGCATGTTGCTGTTCACGGCCATCAGCTTCGCCTTTCTGTTCCACTACGGCAATCCCGATTGGAAGCCGCTGGCGGTGGGCTATCTGGGGCTGTTGCTGCAGGCCGGCGGGCTGCTGGCGGTGGGCACCTTCATCTCCACGCTGACCCGCAACCAGATCATTGCCGGCGCCGCAACCTTCGGCGTTTGCCTCATGCTGTGGGTGTTTGCGTGGGTCAGCGGCTACGACTCCTCCACCTGGGCCACAGTGCTCTCGTACCTTTCCGTGGTCACCCATTTCGACTCCTTCGGCAAGGGACTTATCGAATCGAAGGACGCCGTTTATTACCTGACGGTCATTTTTCTGGGGCTGTTTTTCACGGCCCGCTCCATGGAATCCCTGCGTTGGAGGTCATAAGACAAGGGAATGCCAAGTTCTTGGTTGAAAGCGAGACAGACCCGCTACGCGGCGTACGCGGTCTTCTACATCCTGGTGGTCGCCGCGGCCGCGGTGGTGGTCAATATCCTCGCCAACCGCTACGACAAGTCGTTTGACACCACCTCCAACAAGCGCTTTAGTCTCTCCGAGCAGTCCAGGAAGATCGTGGACGGGCTGAAGCAGAACGCGACCATCCTGTATTTCAACCAGAGCACCCGCTTCCAGGATGGCAAGGATCTGCTGCAGGAATACGCCGATCTCTCGCCCAAGGTGCACATCCGCTATGTCGATCCAGACAAGGAGCCGCAGCTCACCCGGGCCGACGGGGTGCAGAACCTGGACACCGCGGTAGTGCAAATCGGCGACAAAAAAGAGGCGGCCGCGAGCATGACCGAGACTGGCATTACCGGCGCTTTCATCCGCGACCTGAAGAGCAACACACGCACTGTATGCTTTGTAAGCGGCAGCGGCGAGCACCAGATTGACGACACCGACCGCAACGGCCTCTCAGACCTGAAAGAAGCGCTGGGCAAAGAGAGCTACGAAACCCAGACCATCGACCTGCTTACGAAGCCCGACGTTCCGGCCGATTGCACAGTGCTGGTGGTGGCCGGACCGACGCACGACTATGAACAGCCGGAAGTGAGCGCCATCCAGAAGTATGTTGAGGGGGGTGGGCGCGGGCTATTCATGATGGACCCTCCGCTGAAGCTGGGCGTTTCCGGCATCTCTGATAACGACGCTCTCGCTGGAACCCTGGCGAGCTGGGGCGTGACCCTTGACAAGGATCTGATCCTCGACCTCAACCCCATCGGGCAGCTTGCCGGCCTGGGACCGCAAGTGGCGCTGGTCACCAGCTACCAGTCGCAGCCCATTGTGAGCGCAATGAAGGGCACGGCGACGGGATTTCCGTTGGCGCGCTCCATCGAAGTCAAGGACACATCGAAGACCAGCGTGCAAACGCTTTTTGATTCTTCAGGCTCCAGCCTGGCCACCGAGAAGCTGGACTCGCCGGAGGTCAGCGTCAACGACCCGAAGAACAAAAAGGGGCCCATGGTGATGGCCGCCGCGGGCGACTTTGAAACCGGTAAGCCGAACTCGCAGGGGCGGTTTGTGGTGGTGGGCAGCTCCACGTGGGCTTCGAACCGTTTCTTCGGTTTCAATGGCAACAGCGACCTGGCGATGAACGCCGTCAACTGGCTCGCGTCTGACGAGGACCTGATTTCCATCCGCCCCAAGGCGCCCGAAGACCGGCGGATCACCCTGACAGGCGCGCAGATGAGAATGGTGCGCATCACCAGCCAATTCGCGCTGCCGCTGGTGATGATCGTCCTTGGCGGCTTCGTTTGGTGGAGGAGGCGGTAACGGACGCAGCGGTTTCGGGGCAAAGATGAAAAGCGGGATGAGATTTCTAGGTTTGGCAATTGCAGTTGTTGTGCTTGGCGCTCTGTCCGGCGTTCTCTACTGGTCAAATCATCGCAAGCCTTCGCCGGAGGGATCGGGTGTCAACGCGGACGCCGCGCCGGTGATTCTGAATGACAGTCCGGCCGCCATCACCACGTTGACCATCAAGCCGAAAAGTGAGTCGGCCGTCACCCTGGCCAAAGCGGGATCGAACACCTGGCAGATTACCGCACCCAAAACCATCGCTGCTGACCAGGACAGCGTGACCCAGCTACTCGGCTATCTTTCGCCGCTCAAGGCGGAGCGAGTGATCGGTGACCATGTTTCGAACCTCGATGCGTTTGGCCTCGCGCAGCCGGCGGTTGAGCTCGACATCACCGAGAAGAATCACGCC
>JASHTU010000216.1 GCA_030040395.1 Acidobacteriaceae bacterium | reverse complement strand
AGCCGGCGAAGTCGTCGAAGGCGCGATCGGTGACGCGGATGATGTGCGAGCGAATGAAGGCGGCGCCCTCCGTCGCGCCCTGTTCGGGGTGCTTGATGCAGCACTCCCACTCAAGCACCGCCCAGCCCGGATAATCGTATTGCGCCATCTTGCTGAAAATCTGCTTGAAATCGATCTGGCCGTCGCCGAGGGAGCGGAAACGTCCCGGCCGGTCGATCCATTCCTGGTAGCCGCCGTAGACGCCGGAGCGGCCGCTGGGCCGGAACTCGGCGTCTTTCACGTGAAACGCGCGCACGCGGTCGTGGTAGAGGTCGAGAAACGCCAGGTAATCCATTTGCTGCAGGACCATGTGGCTGGGGTCGTAAAGAATGTTGGCGCGTGGGTGATTGCCCACGACGGAGAGGAAACGCTCGAAGGTGACGCCGTCGTGCAGGTCTTCGCCGGGGTGTAACTCGAAGCACACATCCACGCCGACCTCGTCGAAGGCGTTGAGAATGGGAGTCCAACGCGCGCCCAGTTCCTTGAAGGCCTCATCGATGAACCCGGCGGGCCGCTGCGGCCAGGGATAAAAGAAGGGCCAAACGAGCGCGCCGGAGAACGTAGCATGCGCGTTGAGGCCGAGACGGCGGCTGGCTTTCGCAGCACATTTTAGCTGCTCCACGGCCCACGCCGCACGCGCCTTTACATTACCGGCCAGAGCCGCCGGCGCAAAACCATCGAAGAGCGTGTCGAACGCGGGATGGGTCGCCACCAACTGGCCTTGCAGATGGCTGGAAAGCTCCGTGATGGCAAGACCTGCCTGCGCGGCGACGCCCCGGATTTCGTCGCAATAAGTCTGGCTCTCGGCGGCGCGCTCGAGATCGAAGAGCCGGCCGTCCCAGCTCGGAATCTGAATCCCGGTAAAGCCGAGTCCCGCGGCCCAGCCGGCCATGCCCGCCAGGGTGTTGAATGGCGGCCGATCGCCGGCGAATTGCGCCAAAAAAATTCCCGGACCTTGGATGGTCTTCATGATCATTCACCTCGAACGCGCAACAACTTTTTAGAACTCGACCCAGCGCTCGGAGCGGCTGCTCGCAATGACTCGGTCAATGAACCTCATGCCGCGCACGCCGGCTTCGATCCCCGGCAAGGTTGACGGCAATGGGTTGACCGCGCCGTCTTTCCACGCCATAAGGGCGCCGGCAAACTCGCGGTAGAGCACGGCGAAGGCTTCCAGGTAGCCCTCGGGATGGCCCGGAGGAACACGGGCAACGGCGCGCGCATCGGCGCTGAGATAGGGCGCCGCGGCGTGATGAATCTCCTCCGGCCCCTCAAGCCATTTGACAATGAGACGATTCGGGTCCTGCTGGCGCCATTCGAGCGAGCCCGTCTCGCCGTAAATGCGCAGGCGCACTTCGTTGAGCTCCCCTGCGGCCACCTGGGAGCAGGCCAGCGTGCCGGCGGCGCCGTTGGAGAGGCGTACGAAAGCGCTGCAATCGTCGTCGAGCTTGCGTCCGGCCACCACGGTCCGGAGCGTGGCGTTGATGGCCGTGACCTGCAGGCCGCTGATGTACTCAAGTAGATGAAAGGCGTGCGTGCCGATGTCGCCGATGGCTCCGCCCGGACCGCTGCGCTCGGGATCGGCGCGCCACTCCGCCTGCTTGTGTCCAGTGGTTTCAACCGGACGGCTCAGCCAGCCCTGGAAATACTCCACCGCAACCTTGCGAATTGCGCCGAGTTTCCCGGCGGCGCACATGGAGCGCGCTTCGCGGACCATGGCGTACCCGGCGTAGGTGTGAGTCAGCCCGTAGGGCAAGCCGGACTTGCGCACCGACGATTCAAGTTCCAGCGCTTCATCATAGGTCGCCGTCGCCGGTTTGTCGCTCATCACCGGGATGCCGGCTTCAAGCGCGGCCACGGCTACGGGCAGGTGCAGATGGTTGGGCGTAGCAATCACCACAAAGTCGATGCCGTCGGCCCGCGTGCGCTCGGTTGCGATCATTTCCCCATAATTCGCGTAGGCGCGCGCCGGATCGACGCCGAAGCTCGCGCCCGCCTCGCGCGAGCGCTCCGGCGATTGCGAAAAGGCTCCTGCCACGAGCTCGCACTTGCCGTCCAGTTCCGCGGCAATGCGGTGCACCGGGCCAATGAAAGCTCCCGGCCCGCCCCCGACCATTCCCATGCGCAGTTTGCGCGGTTCAGCCATCAGTTCCCTCCTGCCTTCTTCGCCGCCAAGGCTCGTACTGGCCGTGCCGAACACCCGCTCGCCGGCTTTACGGTCCGCAACGATCACAGCCCGCGGCGAGAACCAGACGATGCGCAATGTTCTCCGCGTGCCAGTCTACACTATGCTTGCCCCGAAACAATGGTCACCGGGGCGGACGCGCTCGGCGTGCGCTTCACGCCTCAGCGTTCGCGCCAGGCCGCGGTTCCATTGCCGGTCCCCGTGGCGCCATGAATTACATTTATCTTTGTTCATGAAATCAATTTCGATCCCCGATTCTTCGCGCCGCTGGGACTGTCTGAGCCTGGGTGAAGTCATGTTGCGTCTTGATCCGGGCGAGGGTCGCATCCACACCACACGTCGATTTGAGGTGTGGGAGGGCGGCGGCGAATATAACGTTGCCCGGGGCTTGCGGCGCTGTTTCGGGCTGCGCACGGCCATCGCCACTGTTCTGGCCGATAACCCCGTCGGGCGGCTCGTCGAAGATTTCATCCTGCAGGGCGGCGTGGATACGGCGCTCGTCAAGTGGGTCCCTTACGACGGCGTGGGACGCACGGTGCGCAACGGGCTGAACTTTACTGAGCGCGGCTTTGGCGTGCGCGCCGCCGTGGGCTGCTCTGATCGCGGCCATACGGCGATCAGCCAGGTAAAGACAGGCGACTTCGATTGGGAAGCCATTTTCGGCGAAGGCGATCGAGGCGGCGGCTCGCGGTGGTTCCACACCGGCGGCATCTTCGCGGCGCTCTC
>JASHTU010000215.1 GCA_030040395.1 Acidobacteriaceae bacterium | reverse complement strand
CCTGCCCGCGGTGCTCTCGGTCGAAGTGCAGACGTTGGAATAGGGACGCGGGGATGCAGGGACCAGGGAACAAGGGGACCAGGGGACAACGGGACCAGGGGACAAGGGGACCAGGGAACAAGGGAACAAGGGAACGAGGGAACAAGGAGCTAGGCGGCGCAGAGGTGACCGAGTCATTCAACACGGAACGTCCGAAGGCGGCGACAGTGCGGCTTATGCTGCCCTATCACTTGCGCAACCTGGCGCGCGTGGAGGGCGATGTGCGCCTCAAAGTCTGCGCGCCCGTCACGCTGCGCGCCGTCCTCGACGCCCTCGAAGCACGCTATCCCACGCTGCGTGGCGCCATCCGCGATCACGATACGGGCAAGCGGCGGCCGTTTCTGCGCTTCTTTGCCTGCGAGGAAGACTGGTCGCATGAATCGATGGACGTCGAGCTGCCGGAGGCCGTTGCCGCCGGGCGCGAACCCCTGCTGATTTTGGGCGCAATCGCCGGCGGGTGACAGGCCGGGGATGTCGCGCTTCCCACTTTCGAGGTGCCGTAGACTCGATCCGTGGGCTTCGACGATTTTCTCGGCAATCCCGCGACCGTTACGCATCTGCGCGAAGGCATCGGCGCGGACCGGTTTCCCCACTCGCTCATCCTCGCCGGGCCCGCCGGAGCCGGCAAATACACCCTGGCGCTCATGCTCGCCCAGGCGGTGAACTGCCTCAACCCGCCCCCTGGCGGCCTGCCCGACTTCTGCGGCGTCTGCCGCAACTGCGCGCGCATCGGAGCCACCGCCAACCTCGAAGAACGGGTTGCCGAAGCTGTCGCCGCGCGCGACGAGCTTCGCGAAACCGACAAACGCGAGACCCGTATCCTCATCCAAGCCCATCCCGATGTGCTCATTGTGCCCCCCGACCCTCCGCAGCTCTTGATCAAGCTCGGCCAGGTGCGGCAGGCGATTCATGCGGCCTATTTCCGCCCTCCTGTGGAAGCCCGGCGCGCCTTCACCATCTTCACCTCCTCGGCTTTCATGAAAGAGGCGGCTAACAGCCTGCTCAAGGTCCTCGAGGAGCCTCCCGACCACGCGACGCTGGTACTGCTCACGGAAAATCCCCAGGAACTGTTGCCCACCATCCGCTCCCGCGCCATCATCTACCGGCTTGGCGCCCTTCCCGCCGCGGAGCTCGAAGCTCTGCTGGCGCGACGCCGGCCCACACTCAAGCCGCAGGAGCGCGCCTTGGCCGCGCGTCTGGCCGAAGGCGCCGTGGGCCGCGCCCTGGCCATCGATCTGGAAGCCTACCTCGCCAGCCGGCGAGACGCCCTGCTGCTCCTGCGCAATGCGCTGCGTGAGCCGGATTATTCACTGCTCTTTCACGCCACTGAAACGTATCGCGCCGGCGCTGAAGGACAGGAGAAGACGATCCATCTCCTCCGCGCCCTGGGCAGCCTGATCGAGGATCTTCTCCTCGTCCTCGCCGGAACGCCCGCGCTCATCCGCAACCTCGATCTTGCCGCCGAGCTCGAAGGGCTGGCCCAGGGCCTCACCCTGGAGTGGATCGACGGGGCCGCGCGCGCTCTTGTCCAAGTCGAGCAAGGCATGCGCCGCAACCTGCTTCGCTCGCTTTCCCTCGACGCCATGGCGGTCAGCCTGGAGCTGGGCTAAAAGGGTTGCGCAATCGCCTTACCCCAAACCACTTGAACTGGGTAACACCGCTCGGAAATCTTGCCAGACCCGGCCGGACCGACCCACCCCCATCGCCCCGCTTGCGATCGCTTCCGATCCGCTGCATAATACAAGAGCAACCCCGAATCGGCCCAAGGCATCTTTGCGGTTAAGAGCTCCTCCGGATACGGGACGCGAGGTCACTTCCGCGATTGCGTTTTTGCATCCTGTTGGATGTTGAGGAAAAGTTTCGCTCTTTGTGGTTCAAATAAACCGGGAGATTTCCAGCGCTAAGGGGGAAATTTCAAACGGTTTTCGGACGATGGTCTCGCGATCGTGGGAACCGCGGGACAATCAAGTTCTTTGCACGTTCCTTCAGGGAGGTTTTTTCCCATGAGTATTTCCTCTGTTTTGCCGGTTCATCGCAGCGAATTGGGCTTTCCTTCCAACCGTGTGTTTGAGCGCAATAAGCGAAGCTTTTCCCCGCCTCCTGCCTACCGGTTTACGGCGCAGGCAACCGAGATGGATACCCCGCACCGTCATGCCGAACTCTTCTATCTGCAGAAGCAGATCCAGTCGCAGACGCCTATGGTGATCGTGCTCGAGGACGGAGAGCACGTAGAGGGTTGCATCGAATGGTACGATCGCAACACCATCAAGGTCCGTGGCCGGGCCAAGACGCTCATCTATAAATCCGCGATTAAGTACATGTACAAACTGGGCGACACCGGCCAATAACGTTCCATTGGAGCCTCAGTTTTCCGCCCATCGCGCCTCGTGGACACGATGCGTGCGGGCGCGCCTCTTCAAAACAGCACGCGCATCTCCGCAATCGCCTTGTGGTTGTAGGTGTGGAAGCCCGAAGTCGCAATTTGCATGCCCGCGGCGAACACCAGAAAGGGATGCGTCGGTTTCCACTCCAGGCGCCGGGGGATGAAGTAAGCGGCCGGCGTAATGAAGTTCTGCATCTTGCCGTCGTGGCTGCCGGCAAAGTAAAACGAAGCGTTGTTTTCAAGCTCCAGCCAGAAGGCCCGCGCGGCGTGCTCCTGCGCCAGAGCACTCCAAAGGATCGTGCGGCCCTGCTCGGCAATCTTTCCCGTGGGCAATGTCCCGCCCAGCGAGCTCTCGACATCGAAGCGCTTCCCCAGACCAACCCCGCCTGCAAGCGTGGGATTCCACGAGCCCGTCGCTGCTCCGTTGGTATGGCTGCCGGTTGGGAAGGTGTGGCTCAGAATTGCGGTGGCGATAAAATTCCCCGCCTCGGCGTTTCCCGAAGCGATGCGGAACTTAGCCAGCGCCGTCGTGTCGCCGAAGCCGTCCGCGGCCGTCGAGTTGTGTTGAATGTAGGAGGGCGGCAGAAGATCGAATTGACAGCGGCTCCAGGCCACAATCCCTCCTCCCCGCGCATCGCCGTAACTGACGGTTTGGGTTCCGGCGGCCGTGTACTCGTTGGAGAACGCGAAGCGGTAATACTGGGTCAGCCGCGGCTCCGACTCTACCAGAGGCGTCGGCCAGCCCGGCTGGACGCGCGTCATCTCCGCATTGTGCGCCAAAAAGCGCGCCGCGAACGACTGTTGTGCGTAGGCCGCGGCGGCTGACAGGACACAACCTACAGCTGCGCAAATGAACGGAAATCTCTTCACGGGTCGATTCATCTATACACGGGTTCTTCAGGACCCTTATGTGATCCACCTCACAGAACCGGCGAGGCTGAAGGAAGGTTTCGCCAATCAACCATTGTGTCCAGGAAATGTTTCCTTCTAATGTGTGACGCATCTCACAGAATCGCGAAGTGTCCACGGGTACAGTGCGAACCATGCAGAACCAAGACCCCCTTTGGATCTTCATCTTCGCCCAACCGGACGAGTCCTCCGCGCCTGAAGCCGAAGCCGGACGGAGCCGCAGACAGGCGGAACCCGCACCGCCACGCCGCACAAGACTCCGCCGCCTCCCCCACAGGTGGGATTGCCGGGAATCGCCGGTCAGTCGTATAGAATCAAACTACCGGATGATGAGAACCACCCCAGCGGTTGCCAGCCAGGCCTCCCGCTCAGTGCGGGAGCCGGAATCGCGGACATCCGGCGCTGATTCGCTGCTCATCCGGGTCGAGGGGCTCAAGAAGACCTATCAGACTGCCCGGGGCGCGTTGAACCTTTTCGAGGACCTTCACCTCGAGATTGATCCCGGAGAGATGGTCGCGATCCTGGGTCAGTCGGGCGCGGGAAAAAGCACGCTTTTGCACATCCTCGGCGCCCTTGATCGACCTTCTGCAGGAAGGGTATACTGCGCGTCAACCAATGTAGCTGAACTCTCTGCGCGCGAAGCGGCGGTGTTTCGCAACCGGGAAATCGGCTACGTTTGGCAGTTTCATTATTTGCTGCCGGAGTTTACCGCTCAGGAGAACGTGGCCTTACCCCTGCTGGCGCGCGGCGTTCAGCGGCGTGAGGCGCTGGCGACGGCGGCAAACTGGCTGGGTCAGGTGGATTTGGAGGACCGCGCTACCCATCGCCCGGGCGAGCTTTCCGGGGGCGAACAGCAGCGCGTGGCCCTGGCCCGCGCTTTAGTCAATAACCCGCGGCTGCTCCTGGCCGACGAACCCACCGGCGACTTGGACGAATTCACCGCCGGACGGGTCTTCGACCTCATCGAGCGGC
>JASHTU010000214.1 GCA_030040395.1 Acidobacteriaceae bacterium | reverse complement strand
CAACCGACGTGGCGGTGATGGTGATGGTCTGTTGCGAGCTGGTTCCGGCAGGCGCCGTGTAAGTGGCCGATGTCGTCGTGGTGTTCGATAACTTTCCGCCGCCGCTGGTGATCGTCCAGGTTACGCCGGCGCTGTTCTTGTCGTGGCTCACGGTTGCGGTCAGTGTGACCGTATCGGCCCCATCCACTGTGGACGATGAAGCCGTTATCGCAACGCTGATGGGTTTAGAACCGCCGCCGCAGCCGGAAAGACACAAAACCACAATCGCCGCCAAAGCGGCCAGAACGATCTTCTTATACACAGGCGCCCCTCGATTCGTGGCCCACAACGAGATACGAACCCGCTAAAAGCGAGTCAACGGAATTACCCTTGGTTAGAGCCCTTGGGGGATATTCCTTCATCCCATACGCCTGAGGAAAAGTCAAGCGAAAATTTCTCCGCATGTGATGCAAGATACAGAGCGCGATATCGCATCATACTTGCAGGGCTGGCTGTGTGCAAGATTTTGCAATGTAATGGGGTTGGCGCGCTTAGTGGGAACCTCGACAAAGCAGATTTTCTCGTTCACTCGAGGGAGCTAGGTAAACGCCGATACCTCACGCTACGGCGCCTTTCTGCTTCAGAACTTACCTAAGTCGCTGACCGTTTAAATTTAATTTGAACCATCCTGAGTGCCCCAGGTTTCGATGTTGAAATCTGGCAAACCGGAATGCACAAGTACGAATTCATGCGGTCAGACACATTAGTTTCTAATTTCCGCCAGCAGGCGCTCGATCTCGGCTTTTTCCTCGGCCGTGGGCGGCAGCAGCGGCGCGCGGGCGCGGCCCCCGAAATATCCGTTGAAGTCGCAGGCGTGTTTGAGACCGGCGATGCCCAGAGCGCCCACAATGCGCTGGTTGGCGCCTGCGATGCGCTGCTGCTTCTCTTCCGCCAACTTCAAGTCGTGGTCCTTCCATGCCAGGTAAATCTCCTGGCAGGCCTGTGGAGCGCAGGCGGCGAAGGCCAGAATGGCGCCGCACGCGCCGGCCTGCAGGGAATCGAAGACCGCCGACCCGGAGCCGCAAAGGACCTGGAATCCAACTTCCTTCGTGCGCGTCTTTAGGGCCGGAGCCGGAGGGGCAGTGGCCACGGCTACGCCGACCGCCAGCTCGCCCGCGGAGACAAAGGTGGAGGCTGCTTCAACTCGCGGAGTCAACATGCGCCCCGTGACGGCTTCGAAGACAGTCGTCACATTCACCGTGCGTCGCGGGGCGTTGCGCGTCAACTCCACCTGCGCACGGATGCGGTCGATATTGCCGCTCGAGTCCTTGATGCCGAAGATGTTGGGGTGCGCGGCAAGCTCGGCGACCAGTTCGACGGGGATCTGGTAGGGTACGCACTTGGGAATGTTGTAGAGCAGAACCGGTAGCGGCGAGCGGTCGGCCACACTGCGGAAGTAATGAAGGACGGCCGCAGACGACATCTGCCCGGCGTAATAACTAGGCGGGCGGACGAGCACTGCGTCATAACTCAGGCGCGCGGCAATCTCGGCGAGTTCGACGGTAGCTCTAACGCTCTCGCGGCCCACGCCGGCCATCAGCACCTTCTCAGGGGCCGTGGCCTCCGCCGCAACGCGCAAAACCTCGGCGGATTCGGCGTCGTCCAGCAGAATTGCCTCGCCCGTGGAACCGAGCACGACCACTCCAGCCAGAAGGCTGCGCGAATAGCGAGCCATATTGGCTTCGATTTTGCGGAAATAAACCCGCTCGTCGGGATAAAAAGGCGTGGTGACCGCCGCAAACATTCCTTCAATCAGCATGGATTTCATTGTAAGACCATCCGCGTTTGTAGCGTCGGAGTTTCCCGCCCTGCCAGTGGAATTGTTCGCGCGGCTCCTGGCCCGCCGCGGCGCTGGTGGGCTATTTAATTGCCGCGCGCCGGGGGTTGGGGCGCGATGCATAATTGACGCGGCGTTCTCTTCCCTTCCAATCCCTGCATTTTCCTCCCTGCTATCAGCGGCCATTCGCGGCGTGCAGCTTTTGCAGCGCGAAGACCGTGGTGCGATGGCGCTGCATGGCGGCGATGCCTTCGGCGGCGGCTTGGGCGGCGGCAATGGTGGTGATGGTGGGAATATGCGCCAGCACCGCGGCGCGGCGAATCGCTTTCTCGTCGAAAAATGTGTCCTGGCCGCGCGGCGTGTTGACGATGAGCTGAATGCGTTCTCCTTTGATCAAGTCCACCGCGTTCGGTCGGCCCTCCATCACCTTGAAGACGCGCTCGACATTGAGGCCCGCGCCCTCGAGCACATTGGCCGTGCCCTCGGTGGCCACGATCTTGAAGCCCAGATTGACATAACGGAAGGCAAGGTCGACAGCGGCGGGCTTGTCGTGATCGTTGACGCTGAAAAATACCGTGCCCCCGGTAGGCAGAAGCTGGCCCGCGGAGAGCTGCGCCTTGGCAAAGGCTTCGCCGAAGCTCGCGGCTACGCCCATCACTTCCCCTGTGGACTTCATCTCCGGCCCCAGAACGGTATCCACGCCGACGAACTTCGACCAGGGAAATACCGGGGACTTGACGTAATAATGCGCGCCCACATCGAGGTCTTTGCCCACGGCTGCTTGTTCGGGCAGTAGTTCGCGCAGCTTGCGGCCAGTCATGAGCCGCGCCGCCATTTTGGCTAAGGGCACGCCGGTGGCCTTCGAGACATAGGGCACGGTGCGCGAGGCGCGCGGATTCACCTCGATGACGTAAACGCAGTCCTTGCCCTCGGCGTCGCGCTGGATCGCGAACTGCAGGTTGACGAGGCCAACGACTTTGAGCGCGAGAGCCAGCTTGCGCGTATACGTGCGTAGCGTATTGAGGGTTTCTTCGCGAATGCCCACGGCGGGCAGCACACACGAAGAATCGCCGGAGTGAATGCCCGCCTCCTCAATATGCTGCATAATGCCGGCGATGAGCACGTCTTCCGAATCGCAGAGAGCGTCCACGTCGATCTCAACGGCGTTCTCGAGAAAATGATCGATCAACACCGGCCGCTCCTGTGAGTACTCGACCGCTTCGCGCATGTAACGCCTAACGGCTTCCGCATCGTAGGCGATGACCATCGCTCGGCCGCCGAGCACGTAGCTAGGCCGCACCAGCACCGGGTAGCCGATGCGGTCGCCAACGGCCAGCGCCTCTTCTACGCTGGTGGCCGTGCCCCCGCGGGGCTGCGGAATATCGAGCTCCTCCAGCAGTTTGCCAAAGCGCTTGCGGTCCTCGGCCAAATCGATCGATTCCGGCGAGGTGCCGATGATGGGCACACCGGCCGCGCGTAGCCGCTGCGCCAGATTGAGCGGCGTTTGCCCGCCAAACTGCACAATCATTCCGATCTTCGCTCCCGACTGCGCTTCGTGGTTGTAAACCGCGAGCACGTCTTCGAGCGTAAGCGGCTCGAAGTAGAGGCGGTCGCTGGTGTCGTAATCGGTCGAGACCGTCTCCGGGTTGCAGTTGATCATGATGGTCTCGTAGCCGTCGCCCTTGAGCGCGAACGCCGCGTGGCAGCAGCAGTAGTCGAACTCGATCCCTTGGCCGATACGGTTCGGCCCCGAGCCCAGGATGATGATCTTCGGCTTGCCGGTCGGCGGCGCTTCATCCTCCTCGTCGTAAGTCGAGTAGAGGTAAGGCGTCATGGATTCAAATTCGGCGGCGCAGGTATCCACCAGCTTGAAGACGGGCCGGATTCCCTGCCCTTCGCGCAGTTCCCTCACCCGCGCCGTTCCCTTATGGCCGTCGAGCTTCCACTCCGTGGCGATGCGCTCGTCGCTCAAACCCACGCGCTTCAGGCGCCGCATGCGTTCCGCGCTCATCTTCTCCGGAGACGTGTGGGCAATGGAGGACTGTTCCTGCGTGATCTCGCGCAGTTGATGCAGGAACCAGGGGTCCATACGCGTGAGCCGCGCCACTTCGCGCACGTTCATGCCGCGCTCAAAGGCGAAGCGGATGTAGCCCAACCGCTCCGGCCGCGGCGTCACCAACATCTGCGTCAGCCGCCGCGGCTCCAGCACTTCGGCGCCCGTCTTCTTGCCGGTTTCCAGCGAGCGCCAGGCCTTCATCAGCGCTTCCTTGAAGGTGCGGCCGATGGCCATCACCTCGCCCACCGACTTCATCTGCGGGCCCAACGTGTCGTCGGCGCCGGGGAATTTTTCGAACTGCCACTTGGGAATCTTGACTACGACATAGTCGATGGTCGGCTCAAAGCAGGCCGGAGTCTTGCGGGTGATGTCGTTGGGGATTTCGTCGAGCGTGTAACCCACGGCCAGCTTGGCCGCGATCTTGGCGATGGGAAACCCCGTGGCCTTCGAAGCCAGCGCCGAGGAGCGCGAGACGCGCGGGTTCATCTCGATCACCACCATGCGCCCGTCGAGCGGATTGATGGCAAATTGCACGTTCGACCCGCCGGTCTCGATGCCGATCTCGCGCATTACGGCGATGGAGGAGTCGCGCATCTTCTGATATTCGCGATCGGTGAGCGTCTGCGCCGGGGCCACAGTGATGGAGTCGCCGGTGTGCACGCCCATGGGATCGAAGTTCTCAATCGAGCAGATAATGATGACGTTGTCCGCGAGGTCGCGCATTACCTCGAGCTCGAATTCCTTCCAGCCGAGAATGCTTTCCTCGATGAGGCACTCGTGGACGGGCGAGAGGTCGAGGCCGCGGGCGAGAATCTCGAGCAATTCTTCGCGGTTGAAGGCGATGCCGCCGCCTGTGCC
>JASHTU010000213.1 GCA_030040395.1 Acidobacteriaceae bacterium | reverse complement strand
GGCGGAACTGGAGCCGAATAAGGACCCTCGCGTGGTGCTTGAGGAGCTAGGCGCGGACCATCCAGCGCCGGATCAGTTGCTGAATTCGTTCCGGGCGACCTTCAATAGCCTGATCGCCTTTATTCGCGCGCATCACATCGTCACCATACCTTCAGACGTGCGGCCGATCGTGGAAGAAACACCACCTTTTATGCGCGCCACTACGTTTGCCAGCATGGACACGCCCGGCCCTTACGAGACGCACGCCACCGAAGCGTACTTCAACGTAACGCTGCCCGACCCGAAGATGACGCCGGCCGAAGTGGAGAGTTTCATGCACTCGTTCAACGTGGGCACGGTGATTTCAACCGCGGTGCACGAGGCGTATCCGGGGCATTATGTGCAGTTCCTGTGGCTACCTAAGGCGCCGAGCAAGGTGCGCAAGATCCTGGGCGCGAACACCGACATCGAGGGTTGGGCGCACTACTGCGAGCAGATGATGCTGGACGAGGGTTATGGGCAGCCAGGCGCGGGAGCAAAGGACGAACGCGAAGCGAAGCTGCTGCGGCTGGGGCAGTTGCAGGACGCGCTGCTGCGCGACGCTCGCTTCATCGTCGGCATCGAGTTGCACACCGGCAATATGAGCATCGAACAAGCCGAGGACTTCTTCCAGAAGGAGGGGTATCAATCAAAGGAGACGGCGATTGTGGAGACCAAGCGCGGCGCGGGCGACCCGACCTATCTTTATTACACGCTGGGCAAACTGGAGATTATGAAACTGCGCGAGGATGTGGAAAAGAAGGAGGGCGCGGCGTTTTCACTGGAAAAGTTTCACGACGATTTTCTGCGCCAGGGATTTCCGCCCATCAAGATCGTGCGCAAGGCCATGCTGGGCGATGACTCGCCGACGCTGTGAGGGCCGCACGAGCAGCGATTTTGCGCATCTTAACGAAGAGCCGCGGCGCGGTGAGGGCCGCAGGAGGAATGGCATGATGAGCGAGCCACTACGTTTTCGGGCCAAGGAGAAAGGATGAGCAAACGGGTAAGAAAAGCGGTTTTCCCCGCTGCCGGATTGGGCACGCGGTTTTTACCGGCCACCAAGGTCATACCCAAAGAGATGCTGGCGCTGGTGGACAAGCCCATCATCCAGTACGGAGTGGAAGAAGCGATTGCATCGGGGATCGAACACATCATCATCATCACTGGCCGCGGCAAGGGCGCGATGGAGGATCACTTCGATCACAGCTTCGAACTGGACGCCATGCTGGAGAAACGCGGCAAGCGCGACCTGCTGGCGGTGTCGCGGAATGCAGCTTCATTGGCGCGCATCAGCTACGCCCGCCAGAAGGAGCCGTTGGGACTGGGCCACGCCGTGCTCTGCGCCAAGGAACTGGTGGGCGACGAGCCGTTTGCCGTGATCCTGCCCGACGATGTGATCGACGCTCAGCCGCCGTGCCTCAAGCAATTGATCGGCGTTTTCGAGGAGAAAGGCGGGTCGGTGCTGGCCACCATGACCATCGAGGGACCGGGCATCAGCGCGTATGGCGTGCTGGCCGGTTCGCAGGACCGGAAAAACCCGCGGATTTATAACTGCACCGGGATGGTGGAAAAGCCGAAGCTGGAAGATGCTCCGTCCAAGCAGGCCATTATTGGCCGCTACGTGCTTTCGCCGCGGGTCTTCGAATTGCTGGAGCAGACCAAACCCGGAGCGGGAGGGGAAATTCAGCTTACCGACGGCATCAAGGCGCTGCTGAAGGAAGAGAAAGTTTTTGGGTATACCTTCGCGGGCAAGCGTTATGATGCGGGCGATAAGTTCGGCATGTTGCAGGCGACGGTGGAGTTCGCGCTCAAGCGGCCGGAGTTTGGGGAGAGGTTTCGTTCGTATCTCAAGGGGTTGAATCTGTAGAGCGAAGTCAGGACACGGCGGCGATCGCGTGGATTTGCGGCAAGAGGGGCTAACTGGCTTGCTCCGCGAACCGCCCTGCGCTGATCCATGTGCGGGTGGTCAGGGTGATCTGGCCGTTCAGTGCAAAGCGGTCAAAGAAAAAGCGCAGTGCGGATTCGAACGCCGGGAACGCAGCGGATCCCGGCATGGGGGCGTGCGAAAGCGATAAGGTCAAGCCGCGCAGCCCGTTCCAATCGAGTTGTATTTCTCCGGCAACCTCGGCGTGATGGAACTCTCCGCCGACAAAGAATGTATCCAGCCGCCGGTAGACGTCCAAAAGCGGGTCTCGCGCCGGGTCTCGGCCGGCGCTTGCCGCGAGGAACTCCCTGTAGGCAAGGTTTTCTTCGCGTCCGTCATCGGTTCGTCCGCAAGCAAGAATGGCTACCCACCCGCGCGGCTTAAGGATGCGGCGAAACTCGCGGAGGGCGGGCTCGATGTTGAACCAGTGCAGGGCCCGGCCAATGGCGACCGTCTCCACCGACGCATCCGCAAGCCCCGTCTTCTCCGCCGAGCCGTCGATGACCGTGAACAGGTTGTCCGAAGCGTGCGAGGCCGCGCAAGCTGCACGCATCTCGGCGTTGGGCTCGATGGCAAGCACGCGGTTTCCGTTGGCGCGGAACAGGTCGCCAACCATGCCGGTTCCCGCGCCGACATCGGCCACGGTCCACCGAGGTACGAGGCCGCACCACTGGCGCAGCAGAGGCAGCACAATATCGGGCTGGTAGCGCTCACGGTGCTGAGCATACCTGGCAGCTTTTCCGGTGAACCTGCCCCAGTGTTCCGCCATCTCTACTCGGGCGATGCCTTCCACCGCGACCTTATTCCTTCCACTTGATGTTGCAGCCCATGGACGGCCGCTGGTCGGTGGGAACTTCTTTGCCGGCGAGAACGGCGTCGATGGCAGCGCGCAGGTCCTCTCCGGTAACGGGAATGTTGCTGCCGGGACGACTGGAGTCGTATTGGCCGCGATAGACGAGGCGCAGACCCCTCTCGAAGAGGAAAAAGTCGGGAGTGCAGGCGGCATGGAAGGCGTGGGCTACTTCCTGCGTCTCGTCATGGAGATAAGGAAAGGTGAAGCCGTAGGTCTGCGC
>JASHTU010000212.1 GCA_030040395.1 Acidobacteriaceae bacterium | reverse complement strand
GCAACCAGCGTGTAAATCCCGATTTGAAATGATTGCAGCGCCCACGCCTGCTGCACAAACACTGTGCACGTGCTGAATATGAGCAGCAAAAGCAGTGGCGCACCTATCGGTAGGAGTACGCGCCTGTCTTTTGGGTCAATGGCGTGATCGGCTCGAGCAACCCCGGTCCGGAGCTTGGCTGACAATGCGAACATTTTTCGCGAGCTCGTCCTTGAGGTAAAAAGAAAAGCTATCGACGGGGCTTCTGTTCAGGAGCAGAGTCGCTCCGGCGAAGAGTTCGTAAGTTCAGTTTCAGAATTCGAAATCAGACCACCGGCCTCTATCCAAAGCCCTGTCTACGATGGGGACTAGCCGAATCTGTTGAGAATACTCCACCGCAATTCAATTTGGGAAACCTGTCGTTGAACCACGCTAAAAAAGCAAAAATCGCTTCTTGGCGCTCCTGTGGTTGGGGACCCGGGATGAACGTGGTGACATTAGATCTCTGCCGCCCGGAATGATCAATTCCTGGTCTCCTTCAGCCACTACGGCATGCGAGTGACTGTAATCGATTCCTGGCGCGATGCACAAGGATAGCCATCAGTGCTGCCTTTCGTGCGCATCAGTCCGCGTATGCCCTCGATACCGTCGAGCCCCAACCCGCTCCGACAATCGGCTTTTCCGGAATCGGACGCTTTAGAACCGCAATATTTCCGATCTCCACTTCCAGCGAAAAGCACCTCCGCACCGCGGCTAAGGCGATGATCACCTTGCAGTGCCGCCGGAATTCGGACACAACACCCTCGACACCCTCGAAGATTCCCCCGAGGATCCGCACGCTTGTGCCGACGGCCAAGTCCGGATGGGGGCGAAGCAGCAGTCCGCTCGCCAGCCCCGCGCGAATCTTATTCAATTCGGTGCAGCTGACTAAACTCCCTTCGTCGCCTAGCAACCGTACAACGCCCGGAGTGCTGATGACCTTCATCCGCTCATCGGGCCGAAATCGTGCGAAGACATATGCCGAAAACAGCGGACGCTCGGCAATGACTGTCCTATCAGACCACCGCACGCGCTCACAGTAGAGAGGAAGATAGTGTTCCACCCCACGGACAGCGAGATGGTCCGCAACTCGCTTTTCGAAGTTCGAGCGAACGTGGAGGACGTGCCAAAAGGTGTCATACATGGGGGATCTCCTTTTAGAATGTGACGAAGACGGAAAGCTTACACCATGCAAGTCCTCAAAGCCCACGAGCTGACAACCTGGATAGGCGACTGTATCTTCGCGCTTGCGGGCGAAATCAACTTGCCCGATCAGCCAAAGTGCGCCTGCAACGTCCATCGCACGACACGAATCCCCAGCCGCCCCATGAGACACATTCACCCGTGAGCCTCAAGCGGTCGTCCTCTACGTGACAATTGTTGTAACGGGGCCTGGGTGGCGCGTTTACATCTCCTGCTGTAAGCGCCAGTTTCTATTTATTCGCAGCTAGGCCGTCTGATGCGCCATTCGCGTTTGTAGTTGCTTTAGTTATAAATTTTTTTCGCCCAACTCATGGATGGTGTCTCGTAGCTAAACCAGCACATTTTTTCACAGAACCATCACGGTGGCTCCTCAATACGCGAATCCCCAGCGCCGGTATCGGCTCAACCAGATTGACGGTGACGTTGTGCTTCAACGTGGTGTGCTCGTGAAGACTCCATCCAACACCAAGCCGGTGCGTTTTTCTACGATATAAGCCATCCATGCCGCACGTGCTGAAGCTCCTGGTCGCTTTAGTTATTCGCTCTTTTTGTTCCCTCAGAGACCTGCGCGGCATGACAAAACTCCTCCACCTCGTCTATCTTGCCAAAGTATCCCAACAGTATCTCCAGCATTGATTGCCGTTCCGTCTTATTGAATCTATAGTGGGCCCGGAGGGATTTGAACCCCCAACCAAGGGATCATGAGTCCGTTTTAGACCATTTTGCAGGGTGCTGCATCAAGCCGCTCGTTTTTGCATAAGTCTTTTAATATCATCACACAAATTTGAGCCGTAAGCTGCATCGCCCTGCACCCGAAGGCGCCAAAGTCCGGAGCCCCGGCCCTTGCGAATGAAAATCCTTGCAGGAGCTTTTGGGTCGCCTCCGGAGCCGACCAATCCGAAGCACCCACCTTGTTTGTTCCCGCCGGCCGGGGCTCGACGAACTGATGCGCGACGCCCACCGCGGCCGCTTCGACGCGGTGCTGGTCTGGGCCTGCGACAGGATCGTCCGGTCAACCCGGCACTTCCTGGAAGTGCTGGACGAACTGAACCGCCTGCAGATCGAGTTCGTCAGCTTCCGCGAACAGATTGATACCGGCGGGCCGCTGGGCCGGGCCATCACCATCATCGTCGGCGTCGGCGCCGTCGCCGAGCTGGAGCGCGGCCTGATCGCCGAGCGCGTCCGCGCCGGCATGCGGCGCGCCCGTCTCGAAGGCCGGCCCATCGGCCGCCGCCCGCTCGACCTCAATCGCGAGGCGATCTTCAGAAATACTCCATTTGAAAAACGATCCAGAATGTCTAACGATGGCCGCGTCTGTCGGAGTTACTCGTCGGGGACGATGGATGGCATTCCGCACTCCAGTTGATCCCGATTTGCTTTCATGGCGTGCGTACCTGTACCGTATCCCCGGCTCCAACGGGAACTTGCACCCAGGAAACCGTCATCCCTAACTGATTCCCGGTATGAGCTTCCGTTTCTGCTCCGCCTACAAGCAACTGCTGGTGTATCCCCGGAAACGCAGCGCGCCATATCAGCCCCGGACCACTGATGTTCGTAAAAGTCGACTCGCGAACTCCATCGTGCCGGATCATGATAAGGTTTCGTCCGATGGAAAGATTCCGCAGCTCCGCCCACGCAGTCTTCGCGGTGAGTCCCGGCAGAGTTTCAACCGCTTTCTCCACGCCGGGCACAATGCTCACGCCCATCACGCCCGTCGTTATGGCGCCGATTTCCGAATATGACATCTCCGGATACTCCTGACGACAGTGGCCTGGACCAGCAACGTCGAGGATGACGGAATAACCGGCAGCCGGCGCGCCGTAGCCGTAGAGAATCTCTGCGTAATGGCTCTCCTCCTCGACAGCGCACGGAGGATGATGCTGCGCCTCGGCGAGCAGGTATTTGACGGCGGCTTCTGTTTTCGGGCCTTCATCCGCAACGCCCCAGTACAATACATCCGCAGCGTCGCGGCCCTTCAACTGATGCTGAGCGTCCAGCGTCGAATAGAAGCTATTCGCACTCGCGTTCCACCACTTCGTATTCACAAGAGACTTGATCGCGGCCGCCTGAGAAGCAGCATTCTGAGACGCCGCTTCATCGCCGCGCATGCGCTCAATCGCGGCGTAGTCGCGCCAGGCCGCAAACTCAACGGCAAGAAGATCGATGCCGGCCACATAACCGTGTTCGCTCTCGTTATAGCCTGGAATTCCGCGGCGGAAGCTGGACTCTCCACGTTCCTCACGGGCCTCCTCCGCCGTCAGAGGCAGCAGCCAACGCTGTCGAGACATGATTGTGTCCGGCGCCAAGCTCCAGCGCTTCACGTACTCATTCATCGTCCGATCGTAGAAGTTATCGAAGACCGGATCATCGATATAACGGATATCGCCGGTCCAGAGATACATGCGGTAACTTGCATCGAGCACGTCGAAGTTAGCCGGCAGGTTATACCAGAATGTTGAGTCATTTTCATAATCGACGGGAGCGGGCTTGTTCTCTCTATCGATTTCCCAGTAACTGCACCAGTCTCTGGATGCCGAAATTTCCGCCGCAAAGTGGCGCAGCATGTTGAAGGTATAGTCCGCCAGTCCCAGCGCCTGGGCGCCCATGCTCTGATGAGACACATCGCGCATGCAGAATGCCTCGCGTCCAGGCAGCGCCGCTTCGTACCACAAACCCACCGGATCACCCGCAAACGCGTATGCGAGCGCCTGTTTTTTTGCCCAGTTGAAAGCCTGCACAAGCTGCTGATCAGAGGAAGAAAACTGCAATTGTGGTGCCGCCTCCGGCGGCTGGCCGAGTAAGCTTGTGCTCGCAATTACGAGGGACAGCACGAGAAGATTGCGAACGTCGGTTGCATGCCTCCGCGCATTGCGCCTTGCGGACCTTCCAACTGGCGCGAATCCTAATCCGCAGGTCAATGAGCGACACAGCATGCTTGCCGAACGGATCATTCGTTGGCGCCTCCCAGATTGCTCAGCCAATCATATCCCGCCGGTAAGGTGGAGACCGAACCGGTTGCCGACACGTGAACACGCCGATCTCAGTGGGAAGCTGAGGCCTGGCGCTCGTTTGGAGGCGAGGGAATTTTCTGTGCGGGAGATAAGGCGTGAACGGTGAGAAGCGAAGCTCCAAGCACCTCGTTTCCTTTCTCAAGGCGAACGCTCAGCAGGGCCTGGAATAGTGGAGGGCCGCCGTTCGTGCCGTAGATTCCCCGAGCCGACAATTCCTTTCTGAGCTCTTCCACACCCGTCCTGGAAGTTGCGAACATGGCGGCTCCCGCGCATCCGGTGGTGTCAAGCCCACCCAGGTCCACAATGTAGCGTCCGGGAACCACTCCCGGCTGAATGGTGATCAGCGCGTGGTCCGTTTTCAGAACGCCCGTGACTGGATCGCGCTCCGTGCGATAAACGGATTGTTCGCCCGGCCGTGGATGCGCATTGACGATGATGCCCCGCCAGACTCCGCCCTTCGGATCGGGATTGACGAAAGTAAAATCTCCCACCGTGTTGAATTGCGATACTGCGTAGCTCTGAAATGACGAGCCAACCAGAATGACATTGTGCTGCGTCAAGTCTGCCGGGGTGAGGGCCTTGCCCGGCTCGACAATCGGCCTCAGCCCCATCTGCCCGAAGAGGTTCGACATGGTCGCCACCGCATCCAGATCGCCGGAACCCAGGTACACATCCTCGTAGTAGAGTTTGCCGGCTTTTGCCGCCAGTGCCGGATCGGCTGCGAATTGCTGTGCCAGATGCGGGTCCACCGGTGCGCCGCGGTAATCGCTGGCGCCATGCGGAAACCAGAAGAGATCATTGTGGGAGTCGAGCAGAAAGACCGCGTCGGCGTGCGCGATAATGGGCGTCGTGTCATTGCCCAGCAGGTTCGTCCAAAACGCATTTACCGGAGTGGTCGACGAGCTCATCAGGGAACCGGCCAAGGCGGCATTCGCGCTTCCTGAAAAGCGATGCGGCATGTTTCCCAGCCAGAAACCCGCCAGGAAAAGCATGATGGCCACCGCTGCCATAACGGCTGTCCGCCGGGAAAGGAACCTCTGGAATCGCCCGGGCTCACCTTCCGCCTTTGCCTGAGGATGTCCCCCATTTACATTCGCTTCATGCCTACCGACCGGGGCCCCGTTCGATGCTACCGTTTCCAATTCCGGCGGCACATCTCCGCCGACGTCGGGGATCCGCCCCCCGGGAGCTTCGAAGGTGGGCAGATAGTGCCCCTTCGGGATGTCGATGAGAATGGGATCGTGCTTGCCTTCGGCCTCGTAGTATTCCTTCAGCTTTTGCCGCAAACGATGCGTCTGTACCCGGACGATCGGATCCGTCTTGGGATCGAAATCGTGTGGTCTTCTGAAGGCTTCTACCCCAATGGTGTACTCTTTCAGCGTTTCCGCATCCGGTCCATACGCCTGGTTGACGAGAAACTGGAGCAGTTGCTGCAGGGTGTGAGCGTTGCGGAAGGCCGCGGAATGCAAAATCCGCTGCATCTGGCGCTGGCTTTGCTCCTGGATTGGGTACACCACCGCCCCTCCTCCCCCGTCAGGCAGGTTTAGACGCGAGTCCAACTTGCAGGACAGAGACTCCACACCCGTATTGCCATTTTTGGCCATCGGCATGCAGGTCCCGATTTGGACGTAATGATTCTACGCCGGTAATGCTCTCCACGACAGCGGCTTCTCACGGATGAATAAGCGCGATGAAGTTGCCTGCTTTCCGTGCCCGAAGAATCGCCAACTGTGTAACATGCCAATTAACGTCGGTGTAACGTCCAATTTTCGATACCTCAGACGGCCAACAAGCGAGACAACCTGCCGGGCGCGCCAGACGTTTCAATTCTGAGTAACCCCCCCGTAACTAGCCAGCCCCGACATTACCTCGCCACTATATGCGGCAGTGCCAGAGTAGCCCTTTCCCCAGGCCGCAATGCATTCCCGGAAGGGCTTAGTCCTGGGCCCCCGAGTGAATGAAAACGCTACCACCCACAAAAAACCAGCGCAGGGCGCAAAATTTGGGAGGACACATGCAAAAGCGATTGACAGCAATATGGGCAGCCATGGGGCTGGCCCTTCTACTTTCGCTCACCGCGAAAGTAACTTTTGGGCAGGCTGTGACGGGCGCTTTGCTCGGAACCGTGCAGGATTCCACCGGCGCTGTCGTTCCGCACGCAGCCGTGACCGTGACCAATGAAGGCACAAACGTCGTCAACACCACAACCACCGGCCCCGAGGGCTTCTATACGTTTCCCAACCTCAATCCGGGGCAATACTCGGTTTCCGTTGAGGCCCCGGGGTTCAAGAAAACGGTCTCCACGCACAACGTGGTGCAGGTGGAGCAGAATACGCGCGTAGACTTAACGCTCCAGCCCGGCGCGGTGGACACGCAAGTGACGGTGACCGGCCAAACCCCGCTCGTTGAGACCACGACCTCGGACCTGGGCACGACGATCAGCCAATTGCAAATCAACAACCTGCCCATCAACGGGAGATCCCCACAGATGGCGATGCAGCTTGCCCCAGGGAGCACGCCGGCGGCGTGGGGTGCCGGCAATGGCGAGGATTCCTCCACGGCGGCGACCACGGCGCCGGGCGGCGGCGGGGGCGGCGCCTACACGTCTACAAACGGCTTTCCTTTCCAGTCGAATCTCTACCTGGTGGATGGGGTGAGCGACGTGGAATTGGAAAACGGGTATATGGGGCTGCAGATTCCATTCGACTTCATCAGCGAAATGAAGCTGGAGACCCTCAATCCCACCGCCGAATACGGCACTTTCGGCGGGCAGGTGTCCAACCTGACCACCAAGAGCGGAACCAACGCGTTTCACGGCCAGGTCTTTGAATTCAACCGCAACACGGACTTCAATGAGCCCGACTACTTCAGCAAATTGAATCCGCCGTTCCACTATAACGAGTTCGGTGGAGAAGTGGACGGCCCGATCATCAAGAACAAGCTATTCTTCGCCGCCGATTTGCAGTGGCTGAGGCTTGCCACGGGCTCCTCCGGCATCGTGAGCCTGCCCACGCAGGCGGCCCGCAACGGCGACCTGTCGGCGTTCGACTCGAATGGGCTGGGCCCGATCACTAACCCCCACGCCTGTTACCTAATCGCCGCGGCAAACGGCGCGACGGCCCCGGCCGATTGCACGGCCAGTGCGGCAATCGCCGGCTCGGGCTCCGCGGACACGGTTCCCACCGCGGACATCTCGCCCATTGCGGCGGCTTTCTTGAGCCCCTCAGTGTGGCCCTTGCCCAACCTTACCGGGGCAACCAACAATGGCACCTATGTGCAATTGAACAATGCATCCATGCCGCAGGAAGACGTCCGCATCGATTGGGCGCTCTCGCAGAGCAACCGCTTCTTCGCCCGTTTTGGGTATAGCAACCGGACGCTCACCCAGCCGTTGATGGCCGGCACCAGCACCACCCCGGCCATGTTCATGAATGACGGCAACATCAACGCCACCAACCAATCCTCCAACGACGTTGTCGGCTGGGACCACATGTTCGGCGGTAACGGGTCCATGATAAACCAGTTGCGCCTTGGCTACAGCCGCTTCGCCACCACCGACTTCACCACCGCGTTCGGGATTGCCGAGAACAATACCCTGGGC
>JASHTU010000211.1 GCA_030040395.1 Acidobacteriaceae bacterium | reverse complement strand
TCCGCGCAGACCTTCGCCAGCGTCGGGTCCCAGGTAAAGCCGGTCACGTCGTTTACGATATCCGCGCCCGCGGCCAGCGCGGCGCGCGCGGTTTCCACCTTGTATGTGTCCACTGAAACTACGGCGTGGGGTCGCGCTTTCACAATTCCCTCAAGAACCGGCAACAGGCGCGCCTGTTCTTCCTGGGCGCTCACCGCGGGGTTGGGGCCGCCCGCGCGAGAGCCGGGCCGCGTGCTTTCCGCGCCAAGGTCGACCAGGTCCGCGCCTTCATCGAGCAATTGCATGGACCGGGCCACGGCGGCTTCGCGGTCGAGAAACTGGCCGCCGTCGCTGAACGAGTCGGGCGTGATGTTGACCACGCCCATCACCAGTGTGCGCGCGCCCAACTCCAGCGTGCGGGTGCGCAGCCGCCAGACCGCCGAGGGCCGTGCCGTGGCGTTCGAGATTTCCGGGCCGGCGTCTGCGGCCGGCGGCGCTACGGCTTCAGCGGGCGGATGCGCGGATTCGTAATCATTCACGAGTTTGGTGAGAAGGTCGAGTTCGGCTTTAGTGATAAGGTCGAGTTCGGCCGCGGCGGCCGCGCCCCTTTCCGCGTTCACCAGCTCGGCAATCCGCGCGATCGCTTCGTCGTAATCCTTCTCGTTCTTAATAGGCCGGATGTGCATGGGCTCCTCTCGTCGCCACTCCAGTGGCCGCGCGGCGCGGAAGGGCGCACGCGAAGGCGCCGCACGGCCACGCGGTTTCAGGATATTTCATGCGGGATCGAGCGGGAGCAAAGTTCGTTGGGCGCTTTGCTAAACTCTCGGGCATGGTCCTTTTTCGGCGGCTTCCAGCGATTCTGCCGGCGTCTCTGCTGATCTCCTCGCTCGGGGCCTCTTCGCTCTGGCTGGGGGCGCAGGCGCGGCGCAGCGGGCGCGCACCCACGGCCGAACGCAAAGAGCTTGCCACCGGCCCCTTGAGCGGGCGTATTCAGGCCATTCTGGCCGACCCGGCGCTGAGCCACGCCGCTTTCGGCATAAGCGTGACGTCGATAGACGGACAATCGCTCTACGCGCTCAACGATGACCGGCTGTTCACCCCCGCCTCGAATGTCAAGCTGACCACCACCGCGGCGGCCTTCGCTCTGCTTCCGGTAGACACGCTCACCTGGACGACCTTCGTGGTCGCCGACGGCGATGTGGATGCGGCGGGCGCGCTGCACGGCGATCTCATCCTGCTGGGCGCGGGCGATCCGACGCTGAGCGACCGGGTGTATCCCTACCAGGAGCCCGGCGCCGCGCCGCAAGCCGAAGCCGCCCCGGCGCCCCACGTCGCGACGGCGCCTACAGTTGCAAATGCGCCGCAGTTACCGTCCGCCAACTTGCCCTCCACAAAGGCGATGACGGTGCTCGATCGATTGGCCGAGCAGGTGGAGCAGTCCGGCGTGCGCACGGTCACCGGCGACCTAGTGGGCGACGACACCTATTTTCTAAATGAGCCCTACGGCGAGGGATGGGGGTGGGACGATCTGCAATGGGCCTACGGGGCGCCCGTCTCCGCGCTCACCTTCAACGACAACGCCGAGCAGTTGACAATTACGGCCGATCCTTCCGCCCCCGCGGCCACCATGGGCGCGTGGACGCCCAACGTGGACTATTACGCACTGGACGACGCCATGACTCCAGCGCCTCCGGGAGTCATCGCGCATCCGGGAATCGAGCGCTCGCCCGGCTCCATGCTGGTGCGCGCTTGGGGCACTGCGCCGCCGGGGGGGGTCCAAGTGAATCTCGCCGTGGCCGACCCCGCCCAGTTTACGGCAGTGGCGTTCAAGCAGGCGCTGCGCGGCCGCGGCGTGATCGTCAACGGCATCGCCGAGTCGCGGCACAAGGACGCGGAGGGCGCCGGCGACTTCGCCGCCGAGCGCGAGCTGCCGCTCCAGTTGACCCGCTCAACGCTGGGCTCGGTCGCCGCGCCGGTCCAGGATCGCAGGGTGCTAGCAGCGCACATCTCCGTCCCGGTGGCTGAAGACATTATCGTCATCAACAAGACGAGCCAGAACCTGCACGCGGAACTGCTCCTGCGCCTGTTGGGCAAGATTGAAGGAACAGACGGCAGTTTTGAAGAAGGCGCGCGCGTGGTGCGCGAGTTTCTTACCGCCGATGCGGGCAACGCGGACAGCGACTTCTTCCTCTATGACGGATCCGGGGTGAGCCCCGACGACCGCATGGCGCCCCGCGCCTTCACCAAGCTCCTTGTCTACGCCGCGCGGCAGCCGTGGGGCGAGGCGTGGCGCGCCACGCTGCCCGTGGCTGGCGAGGACGGCACGCTAGAAGGCCGCTTTAAAAATACCCCGCTCGCCGGCCGCATGTGGGCCAAAACCGGCACGCTGAACGAGGTCACAGGGCTCTCCGGTTATGTGCGTGCGGCCAGCGGCAGGACGGTGGCGTTTTCGATCCTGGTTAACGGCCGGCGGCCGGGCAGCGACGCCGAAGCCCACGCCATCGACCGCATCGCGGGAGCCATCTTCGACGCGGACTAGCGCTGCAACCGGATTTCACATTCCCTGTCCGCGTTGTGGATGCGATTCTCGGGCGCATGTGATACGAATCTCCGTAGGCGCCGATGCATCTCGATTACTTCATCGCGGATGTCTTCACCCGAACGCCGCTTGAGGGCAATCCGCTCGCCGTGGTGATGAATACCTCCGGCCTGGCGGCGGAGCAGATGCAAGCCATCGCGCGCGAGTTCAACCTTTCCGAGACTACTTTTGTCGAGCGCCGCGCGGCCGATGTGGAGCGCGCAGAAGGCGTGCGCGTGCGCATCTTCACCACCCGCGAAGAGCTGAACTTCGCCGGCCATCCTGCGCTGGGCACGGCCAGCGTGCTCAAGGCGCACGCGCCGGAGACGGCGGACGGCCATACGGTCACGTTGCGGCTCAATGTCGGACCTGTGCCGGTGCGCTTCGCCGGCGAGGGCTTTGAGGCAGAGATGACGCAACGCGACCCGGAGTTTGGGGCGGAGCTGGACCGCGCGGAGGCAGCCCGGCTGGTCGGATTAAGCGCCGAAGACCTTGCCGACGCCCCGCCTCAGGTGGTTTCCACCGGGACCGCGTTCGGCATTGTCCTGCTGCGCGGCGACGAAGCCCTGGCGCGAGTCAAGGTGAATCACGACGAGGCAACGCCGTGGCTGCGCGAGCGCGGCGCGAGATGGTTTTATGTGCTGGCGCCAAACCCCGACCAAAACCGGGACCCCACAAAGTGGCGCGCCCGCATGCAATTTCACGGCGGTGAGGATCCGGCCACGGGATCGGCGGCCGGCTGCGCCATCGCCTGGCTGGTCAAGCACGGCGTGGCGCCCTCCGGCGCTCGCGTGCATCTGCGCCAGGGCCTCGAGATCGGGCGCCCCAGCGATTTGTTTCTCTCCGCGCGCGCGGATTCGGCGAGGATCACCGACGTGCGCGTGGGGGGCAGCACCGTTCTGGTGGCAAACGGACGGCTTTTCCTGCCTTAATGCACACCCCTTCCACAAAGGATTCAACACGGCAAGTTGCGGCGCTTCTGCGCGCTAGCCCGTTTTCCGCTGTTTCACGCGCGTTTTCATTGGCGTTTTCGCCGCCTCTTCCCACTTGCTCCGGCGCTCCAGCGGACGTAAGCTTCCCTCTCATTGGAGCAACATCTCAAGCGATTTTCGGATTTCTGAAGTCGCTGCAACACTGACCGCGAACGAGACATTGACCCGTTGCGCGGCGCATGGCCGGTTGCCGGCATCCAGGGTCGGCGCGTCTTCCCCGAAGGCTTGACGCGCGCCACGCTCGGGCAACCTGTGCTTGCGCTTCGCCGGGAAAAGGGCTTGCCGTGTTCGCGGTTCCGGGCCTTGGAAATTCGAGCGCCCACTCGCCGCCGGAGCGGGCAAGGCGAATTATTGCCATGGGACGGCGACACAACTAAAGGAGCAGAAAATTGCGCTATGCGGCCAAAAAAAGTCATTCTTTGCGTAGACGATAACGAACAAGAGCTTTCCGTGCTCAAGTTCACGCTGGAAACAAAGGGATACCGGGTGCATTCCGCTTCCAACGGGCAGGAGGCCATCGGCATTTTTGCCGAAACCCAGGTGGACCTGGTGCTTGCCGACTCATCCATGCCGCAAATGAGCGGCAACCAGCTCGTGGAACGACTCAAACGCATCAGTCCCCATGTGCCCATGATTTTGCTGGGCGATCCCCAGGCAATGGGCGCTGAGGCGCATGCGGCCGACGCTCTGCTCACCAAGAAACACTGCACTTCGCAGGAGTTGCTGGAGCGCATCAAGGTGATGAGCGCGCGCAAGCGCGGCCCGCGCAAGGGTGCGCAGCGGCTTGCGCCCATCGAATTGGCCGCGGTGTCGTAAGAGAACATGGAACCGAAGGAACCCGAATTCGCGCCGTGAAACCAACGTATCGGCAAACAACCAGACTGGGGAGAGCCGCCGGGGAGTGGACGCTGCAGCTTTGCGGCGTCGCGCCCATCCCGGTGCGATCCCACAGTCTCTTCTTCTTCGTGCTCTCCGGTCCCTTTCCTCGCACCGCGCCGCTTCCCTTTTTTTCCTTGACGATCGTACAGGGCGGTCGTCATACTCGGCTTCTGTGCCTGAGTTGGCGCATTTTTGCCCGCGCCAATGAAAGGTGGCTGCCTATGGATCTCATTCTGTTACGTATTCTTTTTGTGCTTCTGCTTGCCACGGTTTGTTATTTTCTACGTCCGTTCGGCATTCAATCGGGGTGGTTAGGGGCCGGCGTTGGAGCTTTGGCGGCCGGTGCGGTTATTGTTTTCGAGTTGCGGGTGCGCGCCCTCAGCCTGCGG
>JASHTU010000210.1 GCA_030040395.1 Acidobacteriaceae bacterium | reverse complement strand
CGATGAAAAGTCCGCAACCGGTCGATGGCGCTGGTGGCCTCGATGAGCCCCTGGAAAGTGAAGTTGAGCTGATGGCGATAGGGCACCGAAATCAGCGCCAGGCGGATGGCGGAGGCTTTGTAGCCCTTCAAAAGCAGATCGCGGAGGGTAAAGAAGTTGCCTTCGCTCTTGGACATCTTGCGTCCGTCGACGAGCAGAAAGCGCACGTGCATCCAATGCCGCACGAAGGGCTTGCCCGTCGCCGTCTCGCTCTGCGCGATCTCGTTTTCGTGGTGGGGAAACATCAGGTCTTCGCCGCCCGCGTGCAGATCGAAGCTTTCGCCCAGGCACTCCATCGACATGGCGGAGCACTCGAGGTGCCAACCGGGGCGACCACGGCCAATGGCTGTCTCCCACGAAGTCTCGTCTAGCTTGGCCGCCTTCCACAAGGCGAAATCGCGCGCCGAGTCCTTCTCGTATTCATCGAGGTCTACGCGCGCGCCGTCGGCGATGCCGCTCAAATCCTTCTTGCTGAGCTTGCCGTACTCAGGAAACGCGGATAGGCGGAAGTACCAGCTTCCGTCTTCGGTGCGGTACGCGGCTCCCGCGGCGGCCAGCTTTTCGACCAGCGCCACCATGCGAGGAATATGCTCGGTGGCGTGAGGCAACTCCTCCGGGCGTTCGATGCGAAGGGTTTCCAGGTCTTCGAAAAAAGCCTGCTCATATTGGGCCGTGTACTGGCCGATGGAGACGGCGGCCTGCGCCGCGTTGCGGATGATCTTGTCGTCCACATCGGTAATGTTCATGACGTGGCGCACCGGGACGCCGGTGAGACGGAGAAAGCGGCGGAGCACGTCAATTTGGAGGAAAGTGCGGAAGTTACCGATGTGGCCGTAATCGTAAACCGTGGGACCGCAGGCGTACATGCGCAGCGCCTTGCCATCGGAGGGAAGGATCGGCTCGATTTGTCCGGTCAAGGTATTGAAAAGGCGGAGAATCATCGGTAGTAAGACCTGCGCGATTCCAAGCTGGCTCAACGGCCCCGAACCGCGAGAGCGAGCGGCGCGTGCAACAGTGAAACTGGCCGGGTTGCGGCTGGTTCGATTGTAGCAGCGCAGACGGGCGCGAAAGGGAGCAAGCCGTGTGTTTCAGGTCCCGCGCACCTTCCCCCGGCCGTTGCTTTTTACGGCGTACATGCGGGAGTCGGCTATGCCGATGACAGTATGGAGCGTGACGCCGTCGTCGGGCGCGGTGGCCAAGCCGACGCTGGCGCTTACGCCTAGTTCCAATCCGTTTTTCATGCGGAACCGGGTCCCCATCAAGGCGCCGTGCAGGTCGATGGTCTGCTCGAGCGCCGAGGTGGCCCCTGTTTCCGGCATCAGGATGACGAATTCGTCGCCTCCATAGCGGAAGCACCAGTCCTGCTTGCGGCTTAATTCCTGCAGGCGCTGGCCGGTGCGGGCGAGCAATTCGCTGCCGACCAGATGGCCGTGCACATCGTTCACCAGCTTGAAACGGTCCAGGTCAAGGAACGCCAAACTCAGGGGCAGGCGACGCGCGGCGCAGCGCCCCAGCTCGCGGCCCAGCACGTCATAAAGATGGCGGACGTTGTAGAGCCCGGTGGTGTCGTCAGTGATGGTGAGCTGCTGAATGCGCGCCACGTCGTTGGCGTTTTCAATGGCGATGGCTGCGTGGTCCGCCAGGATGTGCAGAAACGCGATCGTGTAGTCGGTCATCTGCTCAGGGCGGGGATTGAAGATTTCGATAACGCCATGGGTGCCCTTGCGCCCGCGCAGGGGCATGGCGATGACCGAGCGCAGGGAGCTCGGTCGGGCGCCGTCGATGGCGCCAAAGCGCGGATCCTCGCCGGCCTCCGGGACAATCAACGTTTCGCCGTGCTCGACCACCCAACCGGCGACGCCCTCGCCCACCTTCACGCGCAGGTCGCGGAGTTTGGACTGCTCCCCGCCGGCGGCAATGGCGTAATAGAGCTCCTGGGTCGCCTCATCGAGCATCAGCAGCGCCCACAGTTCGGCTTGGACGATGCGCTCCATGTGCTCGAGGATGGTGCGCAGGATCGTATCCCGGTCGAAGCTCGAGGTAAGCGAGCGCGCCAGCTGATGAAATACATGCAGATCCGCGAGCGGGATTCGCCCTTCCGTCTCGTTGGTCATCGTTCGGACCCCTATTTGTGGGGACTCTATGGAAATTATTCTGCCATGGGGAACTGTGCCGGCGGAAAGATTGTCGGCGCGATCCCGGCGAATTTTACTCAAAAACGCGAAGCGGTCTTCGATTCACCCGCCGATGTGCACCATGGACCGCGAAGGCTTGAGGAATTCCGGCTCCCCGATGTGATGCCGCGCTTCCTTCCCCTGGACGGTACGGAAGATGTAGGCGCGCAGTTCCTCATCACTCGCGCCCGCGCGCATCCGGCCGTACAGATCGTGCTCCACCTGAGAAAAGAGGCAGGTGCGGATTTTGCCGTCGGAGGTGAGGCGAACGCGGCTGCAGGCGCCGCAGAAGGCTTGAGTCACCGGCGCAATCACGCCAATTTCGCCTCTGCCGTCGGCAAAGGTATAGCGGCGCGCGGTCTCGCTGGCCTCGCGCGGCGGCAGTTCGACGAGGGGCAGGACGCGGCCGATCCGCTCGACAACCTCGGCGAGCGGAACCACGATTTCCGGCGACCATAGCCGGCCCTCTTCGAGGGGCATGAACTCGATGAACCGCACCACCACTTCCTCTTCGCGGGCAAAGCGGGCGAAGCCCTCGATCTGGTCCTCGTTGAAGCCACGCAGGAGCACGCAGTTGATCTTGAGCGGGGTCAGGCCGGCGGCGCGCGCGGCGCGGATGCCGCCCAGCACGGTCCGGTAACTGCCGGCGATGCGCGTGATGCGCTCGAAAACCGCGGCATCCACTGCGTCCATGCTGACCGTGACGCGGCTAAGGCCGGCGGCTTTGAGCGGGGCGGCCAGGGAGTCGAGCAGATGGCCGTTGGTGGTGAGCGCCAGATCGAGCGGCTCGTCCCATAGAGTGCGCATGCGCGCCAGTTCCCGCACCATGTCCACCAGACCGCGGCGCAGCAGCGGCTCGCCGCCCGTGAGCCGGACCTTGGTGATGCCGAGTTGGACAAAGAGCCGGATCAGGCGCAGATA
>JASHTU010000209.1 GCA_030040395.1 Acidobacteriaceae bacterium | reverse complement strand
AGCCGGCCCACGAAGCCCACGACCAGAGCGTCGGGATCAATGCCGAGCCGCGGGCGCGGATTTGCCGGTCCCGGGGAAAAGCGCTCCGTATCGACGCCGTTGCTGCTGCCGTCGCCCAGGACGCAGAGTTTGCCGGCCGGGGCCACGCGGAGGGCCAACGCCTGGCAGCGCAGGCTTTCGCTGTTGCAGAGCACGGTGTGCACGCAGGCGGCGGTCAGCCGCTCCGCCGCCAGCAAGATGCGGCGCCTGAGGCCCGACGCGGTTTCGAGCCTGAGACCGCGCAGCATATAAACGCGCCGTGGCACGCCGCGGAACAGCGCCGCCAGCGCGCCCAGCAGGCCCGCCTTGGGCGTGCTGAATTCGACAATGTCAGGCTTGAGCACGCCCAGCAGGCTCCACAATCGCGCCAGCGCGACCAGATCGGCTAGCGGGGCAATGCCGCGGCGCATCGGAATCGCGATCCGCTCGACTCCTTCGGCTGCGGCAGTCCGGTCGAGGAGGGCGCCCGGGCCGGCCACCACCGTAACGCGAAAGCCGGCTTCGCGCAGCGCCCGCAGGCGAGCGCCCAACACCAGGCAGGTTTGCGGATGGGTAACGCCCACCACAATCGAATGCCCTCTGTGCGCATAAGCGTTGGCGCCTGGCGCGGGTTCGAGCACTCCTGAAGCTCCCATAACGCGGCCCTGGGCTTCGAAAATTCCCAAATTTGAAGGCAAACAAGGTTACTGTATCGATTTGGAACAGGAAAGTGCGTGACCTGGAACACAGCACTAAATGGCAGTGTGACCAACAATTGCATCACTGTCGGGAAAAAGATGGCTGAGCGGCTTCGGGTGCTGTTGCTGACTCCGCATCTCGGAGGCGGTGGCGCGGAACGGGTGACGGCGCTGCTGGCGCGGGGCTTGTCGCGCGAAAAATATGAGCTTCACGTGGGCGTGATGACGCAATCCGGGGGCGCCAACGCGGTGGCTCCCGGGGTCGCTGTCCATGGCTTAGGTGTATCGCGGGTGCGGGCAGGCGCTTTTGGCCTGCTGCGCCTGGTGAGGCGCCTGAAGCCGCGGGTGATCCTATCGAACATGGCGCACCTCAACTTTCTGGTGCTTCTATTGCGGCCGTTCTTTCCGCGCGGGACACGCGTACTGGTTCGGCAGAATGGGACGGTGTCTGCGGCGCGGGCTTTTGGCGGCCTGCCATCGTATACAGGGCTTCTTTACCGGTTGCTCTATCGCCATGCGGATCGAGTGATTTGCCAGTCCCAGGCGATGGCCGGGGACCTGGTTGGAGAGTTGGGAATCGACCCGGAATTGATTGCGGTTCTGCCCAATCCGGTGGATGTGGAGGGCATTCGCGCGGCGCAGGGCGCGCCACACCGCTGGACCGGCAGCGGTCCTCACCTGTTGGCGGTGGGTAGGCTGAGCGCGGAAAAGGGTTTCGACCTGTTACTGGAGGCGCTGGCCGCGATTCGCGCGCGCTTTCCGCACGCCGATTTGATCGTGGCTGGCGACGGACCCGAAAGAGAAGCCCTCGAGGAGCAGCGCCGAAGGTTGAGATTGGAAACGGCTGTTCGGCTTGCCGGGCAAGTTGCGTCGCCGTATCGGTTCTATTCCGGCGCTTCGATCTTCGTACTGTCGTCGCGGCACGAAGGGCTGCCCAACGCCCTTCTGGAGGCATTGACGGCCGGACTGCCAGTGGCGGCTTTCCCTGCTTCCGGCGGCGTTGTCGACCTGCTGCGCGGCCTGCCCGGAGCCTGGCTTGCCGGAGAAGTTTCGGCACCGGCCCTGGCTTCGACGCTCACGGCGGCGCTTGAAGATTTGCACCCAGGGCAGCGGTTCGTGCGGCGGTTCGGCGGCGAACGTGAAAGGCAGGCGCAACCAGAGTTTGCCGGAGGTTTTGCAGGAGAGTTTGATTTCGCGCGCGCGTATGAAGCCTACGAAGCCGAGATCGACGCGATCTGCATGAAGGGGCGGATGTGAACCACGTAACTTTGGTCATTCCCGGCCTGGATAGAATGGGCGGAGCCGAACGGCAGGTGATGTTGCTGGCGAAGGGGCTGAAGCGGCGCGGCTGGCGCGCAAGCGTGGTGGCGCTGTCAGGCTCAGGCGGCGAGGCCAGGCGAGATTTGGAGTCGGCGGGAGTTGCGTTCCTGACCCTGTCCATGCGCAAGGGGCTGGCCGACCCGCGGGGATGGGTGCGCTTCCACGTCTGGCTGCGGCGCGAGAGACCGGACGTGGTCCACGCTCACCTGTCCCATGCAGTATGGCTGGCCCGTTGGGCGCGGTTGGGCGCGGCAATTCCAGCGGTGGTCGATACGCTGCACAGTTCATCCACCGGCACGGTGGGCCGGCGGCTGGGATACCGGCTGAGCAGGCGGTTGGCTGACCGCGTGACTGCGGTGAGCGAGGCCGTGGCGAAAGCGCATTTGCAGGCGCGTATGGTGAGCGGGGAGAAGCTCACCGTGTTGCCTAACGGGATCGACACCAAGGCGTGGCGGCCTGACGCGCAGGTCCGCGCCGTGATGCGCGGCCAGTTGGACCTGGAGGATGTGTTTGTTTGGCTGGCGGTCGGGCGGCTGGAGCCGGTGAAGGACTATCCGACGCTGCTCGCGGCCATGGCGCGCGTTCCCGAGCCGTCGCTCCTTTTGATCGCAGGCGCAGGTCCGCTGCGCTCCGAGTTGGCGGGCTTGGCCGCACGGCTAGGAGTGGGACGGCGGGTTCGCTTTTTGGGCTTCCAACCCGAGGTGAAGCGCTGGATGCAGACTGCGGATGGATTCGTTCTGGCGTCCCGATGGGAGGGCCTACCTATGGCGCTGTTGGAGGCCTCGGCTTGCGGGTTGCCGATCGTGGCTACCGACGTGCCCGGAACACGCGAGGCGGTAGACGACGGGCAAACCGGCCGGCTGGCGGCCCCTGGCGAGGCTGAAGCGCTGGCCGCAGCGATGACGGCGACGATCCTGGATTCGCCTGAAGAGCGCTCCGCGATGGGAACGAGGGCGCGGGAACGCGCCATTGAACGATTCGGGTTGGAAGCAGTGCTGGACAGGTGGGAGAGGGTTTACCGCGAGTTACTCTCAGTTGGCCGTTCGTAGTTCGCAATTCTCAGTGGTCAGTGGTCAGGCTGGAGTAGGTGATTTGTCATTCGGATCTCTATCCTCCTGGTCCCTGGCGACAGGTCCCTGGCCCCTAGTCCCTAGTCCTGATCCCTGAACTCTGCCTTCCCCCAGCAGCCGCTCGACGTCATCGTGCAGGCGTTGCGTCATCGCCGCTTCGGTCACTTCCGGGGAAAAGCGGATGAGCTGGCCGACGTGGACTTCGATCATCCCCGAACGGAACCACCGGCGGCGCTTGTCCTTCAACTCCCCAAGGCCGCGGAGGCCCACAGGCAACACCGCGGTATAACTCTGTTTGGTCAGCAATCCGATGCCTTGGCGAAAAGGCGCCAGTTTGCCCTCGGCCGAGCGCCCGCCCTCGGGAAAAACCAGGACGTTGTAGCCGTGATCGAGAGCGCGGCCAGCGTGGGCAAAGCTGGATTGAAAATCCTGCTGCTGGGGCAGGGGAAAGACGTTGAAGAGCGCTGTGACGAGCAGATAGGCCGGCGGGCCGAAGGGGAAAAAGCCCTTATGGCCTGGCGGCTGGTAGGGATTGCGCGCGTGGCGGAAGTCTTCGAGCATTTCGCCGAGCATGGCGGAGGCGACGCGGCGGCGCATCGGTCCGGGGAGCGCGTATTGGATGAGTGGCGCGTCGTAGGCAGTGATGTGGTTGGCCACAATCAGAATCGGCTCGCCGGGATGCAGCGACTTGGGCGCGACCACCTTGGGAGCGGCGAGGAACCACACCAGCGGCCGCATGATCATCTCGGCAAAGGCCACGCGCGCCCACACCAACGGCTTCCACCAGGGCCAGGTTGGATAGACAAAGCGCGCACGCGGCGGCCCGGCAACCGAAGGCGGCCGCGGTCCCCCCCGGGGCGCCGATGACGCGGTGGCCGCGCCGCTTGGAGCTGGTTTGGCCGGGGACTCTTGAGGCAGAGGGGCGGCAAGCCATTTCGGTCTTGGCGCGGAACGATCGCCGCTTGCCGCTCCGAAGGCTGGCGCCGACTGATCCACTTCCGCCGATGGCTGCACCGCGCCCGAAGGCGCTTCGCCGGCAATCAACCGGCGCAAATCTCCCAGCGTTTGCACTTCTTCGAGCAACCCGCTCGGGGAGACAATGCCCAGCCGCTCCTCGATGTCCGCGGCCAATTGCACGCGCCCCAAGCTGTCGAGGTGCAGATCTTCCGTCAATCGCAGCTCATCGCCCACGCTTTGAGGAGATTCGCCGGTGATCTGCGCAATCAGCGCCAGCAGCCAATCGGAAGAGGCGCCGAATTCGGCCAAGGCCGCGCTTTTGCCGACGCCGTTCCCTGCTCCCGCTTTTCCGGCGATTTCGATCCGCGCCAGCCATTGCGCCACCACTTTGCGCTTCACCTTACCGGTGGAGGTCCGGGGCAAATCCGGCTCGGGCCAGAGCACCCAGCGGCGAATCCGCTGGAATTCCGGTAGCTTGGCGTTGGCTGCCTCAATGGCCTCCGCGGCTTTGGCTTCGGCGCCGCGAACGGCGAGCACCGCGCAGGGTTCCGTTCCCGCCTGGGTCTCGAGAGGAACCACAGCGCAGGCCGCCATCCCCGGCTGCTCTTCCACCGCGGCTTCCAAGTCTTCAGGGTGCAAATTGAGGCCCGCCGCGGTGACGATGACCTCGCTCTTGCGGCCGATGAATTTCAGCTCGCCCGAGGGTTGGCGCTCCGCCAAATCGCCGGTGGCCAGCCACTCTTCCTGGCGTGGACGCATTTGGCCGCCGGACCAGGTGGCGCCGGAGATCATGCCGCCCCTGACCAGGACTTCGCCGTCGGACGCGAGCTTGACTTCGCGGCCGGCCAGCGGCTTGCCGATGGTGCCCTTGGCTACATGAAAGGGGTGGTTGAGCGTAATCAGAGCCGTGGTCTCTGTCATTCCGTACCCCTGTACGAGCACAAAGCCGAGAGCGTTCCAGAACTGCTCAAGCGGCCCGGGCAGCGCGCCGCCGCCGGAGACGAACGCCCAGAATTTGACCCCGAATTCGCGATGAACTTTGCGGTAGCGCCACCAGCGCCTCCAGGGGTTGATGGCCCCGGCGGCGGCGATTCGGTCCTCAAGGCCGGGAAGGGTCATTTCCAGATGCGTTTTGAGCAGCGCCAGTACGCGCGGCACCGCAGCCAGCACTGAGATGCGCTCGCGGCGGATAAGGTCGATGAGACGCGGGGCAGCGAGGCGGCTCTCAAAGTGCAACTCGGCTTTATAGATGGGCGGGATCCACAACCCCATGGTCTGCCCGAAGACGTGGCTCAACGGCAGCGTGTGCAGAATGCGCAAGGGATGGACCAGCCACTCATAGCGCAGGTAGGGCTGGGAAGCGTCTTCGACCGGCCCTACGCTAGCCAGCACGTTTCCGTGGGTGATGACGACGCCCTTAGGGTCGCCGGTAGTGCCGGAAGTGAAGAGGATTTCGAGCGGCGTCTGGCGCCCAAGCCCGGAGATTGGACCGGCCTCTTCCGCCGGCAGCTCGGAAGACCAACTTTCGAAGGGGAGTCTCGGGAAATCGAGCCGCGCCCCGGCAGCGCCGTTGTTTGCCGGTTTCGTGGAGCCGGACGGCGAAGAGGAAGAACCCAAGCGGTCGAGCAGCAAGGCGTCACCCACGGCCAACTTGGGCTTGATATCGGCTGCCACGCGCGCGGCGAATTCGGCGGGGCCGTTGGCGTCGAAAGGCACCGCCAGGACTCCGCGCACCATGCAGCCATAAAAGGCCGCGATCCACTCCGCGCTGTTGTCGCCCCACAGCAGCACTCGGTCACCCGCCGCGACGCCGCGACGCGCGAGCAGGGCCGCAAACCGCCCGGCCAGCTGAGCCAGGTCGCCGTAGGTTGTCACCCGGCGGCGCACGCCCAGATAGCGAACCACTGCGATTTCGCGGTCATACCGCCGAAAATCGTCGAGCAATGTGGCCAGATGGTCGCGCATAGGATTCCGGCAAGTTCATGCTACCAGTACAGATGTGTGACGCTTGCGGCGCGATCCAGCATCGCGTCGAAGGGCCAACGAGTTTCCCCAGAGCGATCCACGGGCGGTTGCGGCCGGTGAGCGCAGGCGCGAGCCGGGGAGGATCGAGAGGGTGGACGCGAATTGCCGATTTGCGGTTACAAGCCAGCGTCTTGGAGAAACCATTGAACCGGTGGCTTGTATTCCTGTTCAAACTTGGCCGGTCTCTTGCCGTTTTTTCTCTTCGCTTTGTTTTCGCTGGGAGGCCGCGCTAATCTCGATAGAGCAGCATGTCTCCTCACACACCCACTCCCGAGGAAGTCTCCGCAGCGCTGGCTTGCTTTCATCCCGTGACCGCGGCATGGTTCCGAGCCGTCTTTGACGCGCCCACAGCGCCGCAACGGCTGGGCTGGCCAGTGATTGCGCGCGGGGAAAGCGCGCTGATCCTGGCGCCTACGGGGACCGGGAAGACGCTGGCGGCGTTTCTCTGGTGCTTAGACCGGCTGATGCTGGAAAGGGGATCAGGGATCAGGGATCAGGGATCAGAGAAAAAGGGAGCAAAAGAATCAGGGAAGGAAGGAACCAGGGAACGAGAGGTAAGCGGGGACAAAGCCCGCGGGTGCAGAATTGTGTACGTTTCGCCGCTGAAGGCGCTGGCGGTGGACGTGGAGCGCAACCTGCGATCGCCGTTGGCCGGGATCGCCAACATGGCGCGGCGCATGGGAGCAGCGTATCGCGAACCCGCGATCAGCGTGCGCACCGGCGACACGCCGCAGCGCGAGCGCGCGCGCTTTGCGCGGCGTCCGGCGGAAATCCTCATCACCACGCCGGAGTCGCTCTACCTGCTGCTAACGTCGCAGGCCGCCGAGGCTCTGCGCACAGTGGACACGGTGATTGTGGACGAGATTCATTCGCTTGTGCCCACCAAGCGCGGCGCGCACCTGGCATTGAGCCTGGAGCGGCTGGAGGCGCTGACGGCGAAGCCCATCCAGCGTATCGGGCTTTCCGCCACGCAGCGGCCGCTTGAAGAGGTTGCGCGGTTTTTGGGCGGGGTGGAGGTGCAAGGAACAGGGACCAGGGAACAGGGGCCAGGAAACAGGGAACAGGGAACAGGGATCAGGGATCAGGGAACGATTCCCGATCCCTGCTTTGAGGCGGATGCCGCGCCGCTGCGCTACCGGCCGGTGACGATTGTGAATGCCGCCGCGCCGAAACAGCTGAAGCTGCGCATCGAGGTTCCGGTGGAGGACATGGCGCGTCTGGGCGAAATGGAGGAGATTCCCTCGGGGCCGGCCTCGCAGACGCCGCGACGGGTGTCGATCTGGAACGCGATCCATCCCCGGCTGCTGGAAATCATCCGCGCGCGCAACTCGACCATTCTCTTTGTGAATGCGCGGCAGACGGCAGAACGGCTGTCCGGGGCGCTGAACGACTTGGCCGGCGAGCCCATCGCGCGCGCCCATCACGGATCGCTGGCCGCGGCGCAGCGGGCGGTGATCGAGGAACAGCTCAAAGCGGGGCAGATTCGCGCCCTGTGCGCGACCTCGACGCTCGAACTGGGCATTGACATGGGGGCGGTCGATCTTGTGGTGCAGATCGAGTCACCGCCCTCGGTGGCCAGCGGCATGCAGCGCATTGGCCGCGCCGGCCACCACGTGGATGCGGTGAGCGAAGGGATTCTGTTTCCCAAGTACCGCGCCGACCTGGTGGCCTGCGCCGCTGTAACCCGCGCCATGCACGAGGGGCACATCGAGTCGACGCGGTTTCCGCGTAATCCCCTGGATGTGCTGGCGCAGCAGTTGGTGGCGATGGTTGCGCATCCGCCTGGAAAGGCAGGGAACGAGGGAACGAGGGAACGAGGGAACGAGCAGACGGGTGCGGCGGTGGTTGCTCCCGAGGTTTCGGTCGATTTTCTGTTTAACCTGGTGCGGCGGGCGGCGCCATTCGGCGGGCTCACGCGCACGGTTTTCGAGGGTGTGCTCGATTTGCTCAGCGGCCGCTACCCCAGCGATGAATTCGGCGAACTGCGGCCGCGCCTCACCTGGGACCGCATCCGCAACGTGGTCAGCGCGCGCACGGGCGCGGCGCGGCTCGCGATTCTGAACGCCGGCACGATTCCCGACCGCGGGCTCTATGGTGTTTTCCTGGCCTACACCGAAGGAAAAGCCGTGCGCGTGGGCGAACTCGACGAGGAGATGGTCTTCGAGTCGCACCCCAGCGAGACTTTTATTCTGGGCGCGTCCACATGGCGCATCGTGGACATCACTCACGACCGGGTGCTGGTGACGCCGGCGCCGGGCGAACCGGGCAAAATGCCTTTCTGGAAGGGCGACGGGCCGGGCAGGCCGCTTGAATTCGGACGGCGGATTGGGGCCATGGTGCGCGAGCTCCGCGCCCTTCCCCAGCCAGCGGCGCTGACGCGCCTGGTTACCGAGCACGATCTCGATCCCGGCGCGGCGGAAAACCTGTTGCGCTTTTTGGCGGACCAGGCCGACGCCACGGGCCAGGTCCCCGACGACCGCACCATCGTGATTGAGCGCTGCCGCGACGAGCTGGGCGACTGGCGGGTTTGCGTGCTAACGCCCTTCGGGAGCCGGATTCACATTCCTTGGGCAATGGCGGTGAGCGCGCGCATCCGCGCCGCCGGCGGGCCTGAGGTGGAGACGCTTTGGGGCGACGACGGCTTTGTGTTGCGCTTCCCGGACACCGACGAGCCACCCGATTCGGACTGGATCCTCGTGGAGTCGGCCGAGGCCATGCAGCTAGTGCAGCGGCAGTTGGACTCGACGGCGCTTTTTGCCGGCCGGTTTCGCGAGGCCGCGGGGCGCGCGCTGCTGCTGCCACGCCGGCGCGCCGATCAGCGCTCGCCATTGTGGCAGTTGCGCAAGCGCTCCTACGATCTGCTCAGCGTGGCCTCGCGCTACCCGTCGTTCCCGTTGCTGCTCGAGGCTTATCGCGAGTGCCTGCGCGACGTGTTCGACATGCCTTCCCTGGTGCAAATTCTCAAGGAGGTAGAAGAGCGGAATCTCCGCGTTCACGTGGTCGAGACGCGCAAGCCTTCGCCGTTCGCGGCTTCGCTGCTGTTCAGCTACGTTGCGAATTTCGTGTATGAAGGCGACGCGCCCTTGGCGGAGCGTCGCGCGCAGGCCCTCACCATTGACCAGGAGCAGTTGCGCGAACTGATGGGCGAGGCCGATTTGCGCGAGCTGCTGGACGCCGATGCGATTACCGAAGTGGAAGAGGCGGCGCAGTGCCTGGCGGAGGATTATCGTGCGCGCTCCGCCGACGGCATTCACGACCTTTGCCTGCGGCTTGGCGATCTGAGGCGCGAGGAGCTGGCGCGGCGCGTGATTGCGCCGGATTTGCTGGCGCATGTCGACCGGCTGGTGCGGGCGAGGCGGTTGCTCGAACTACGCATTGCCGGCGAGAAGCGCCTGGTTGCCGCCGAAGACGCCGCGCGCTACCGCGATGCGCTCGGCATCCCGCTGCCGCCGGGTTTGGCGGCGGCGCTGCTGGAGCCAGTGACGAATCCTGTGCTCGAACTGGTGCGTCGCTATGCGCGCACGCATGGGCCGTTCACCACGCGGGAGGCCGCGGAGCGCTTTGCGCTCGACGCGGAAGCCGTGGAAAACGCGCTGCGGCGGCTGGCGCAGGAGGGCCGCGTGCTTGAAGGTGGATTCCGGCCGGGTGGTCTGCATCAGGAGTGGTGCGATGCGGAGATTCTGCGCCAGATCCGCCGCAAGTCGCTGGCAAAATTGCGGCGCGAAGTGGAACCGGTGGAGCAGCACACGCTGGCGCGCCTCGTGACCCACTGGCAGGGATTGGTGACGCCCCGCCGCAGCGGACCCCGGCATCTGGATGCGCTGCTCGACACGATCGAGAATCTGCAGGGCGCGCCGCTGCCCGCTTCCCTTCTCGAAACGTCGATTCTGCCCGCGCGCATCGCCGATTACATCCCCAGCGGTCTGGACACGTTGATCGCCGCGGGCGAAGTGGCGTGGGCTGGCGTCGAGCCCATCGGCGAGCGCGATGGGCGCATTGCGTTGTTTCTCGCCGATAAGCTGCCGTTGCTCTTGCAGCAGCGGCCGATGGTTGAGCCGTTCACGGAGCGCGAAGAGAAACTGCTGGCGGTGCTGGAGTCCGCAGGCGCGAGCTTCTTTGACCCGCTGCACCAAGCCGTGGGCGGCGGCTATCCCGGCGAAACCATCGACGCGCTTTGGAGCCTGGTGTGGCGCGGACTGGTGACCAACGATTCGCTGCACGCGCTGCGCGCCTACATCGCCAGGCCGGAGAGCGCGCGGACGCCGCGCCGGCATCAGACG
>JASHTU010000208.1 GCA_030040395.1 Acidobacteriaceae bacterium | reverse complement strand
GGGGCCTTTGCCGACTCGGCGGCGTCGATCTGGCCCCAGTGGGCGCAGTAACGATTTGGCATTCGTTGAATTTCTTCAGCTACGAGCGCGTCCGTGCACAAAATCGGTTAACGCTCAGGAGGTCTTCAAATGAAATCCACCTTGATCCGGTTGACTACGCTCCTGTTTGTCCTTGCATCCTTTGTCATCTTCGATTGCGCGGCTCGCGCCCAGAGCAAGATCGACGAGGCTGCGGTCAGGAATATTCCGCAGGCATTCGCGGCTGCGTGGGCAAAGCATGATGGACAGCAACTGGCCAGAATCATGTCAGAAAACGTGGACTTTGTGGACGTCGCGGGTGACTGGCTGCGGGGAAGAGGGGATTTCGCGCTGTATCACAGCCGACTGCTTTCCGTGCGCTTCCGGGACTCGACGCTGACACCTCTCGAGATTTCGGTGCGTTTTCTGCGTCCCGACCTGGCGGTGCTTCACTGGAGCTGGAGAATCGAAGGTGACCGGAACTTTGACCTGACGCCCAGAAAACCACGCTTTGGACTGTTCACAATGATTGTTGCAAAGACACGCGGGGAGTGGTTGGTCACGGTAGCGCAGAACACCAACCGGATCCCCCCTCCAAACCCCGATCCGGAGATGGAGGGGATCAAGCCGGGCATTCTATTCCCCAACGGCCAGTAGAAGCGCTGCGGCGGCCGGAAATCGGCCGGGACTTTTTTATGCCACTTTCCCGGGAGTGCGCTGCGCTTCTCCTCGGCTATTTTCGGTTTTTCCTCCGGGGCGAAAAGTCGGACTCGTCGATCAGACGCCCAAAGGCGACCCGTTCTGTCAATCAAAAGCGTTCTTACGATTGGCCTGGGGCGGCACAGGCAGAGTTAAGGCTGGAATGCCGTAGAATGGTTGGGCGACGACTCTCGTCAGGGTTTTCCTAAGAATGACTTTGGCCTTGAAAACTTCACTGGTGACCACGCTGGAGGCGACGGCGGCGCGGGCGGGACTAGCGCTGATTTCGGCGACCGAAGGCGCGGCGTTCGACGGGCGGGCGACGGCGGTTTTTGAGCTGGGGCCGGCGGACGGAACGGCGAACGGACGGATGCTGAAGCTCGAACTGAGCGGGGACTTTGACTTTTTGACTCCGGGGCTGCTGCCGGAAATGGGCGCGCACCTGGCGGCGGAGGCCAAGCGGCTGCGCAACCCGCGGCCCGAGTGCTACGTAACGCTGGCGGGTTTGCCGATGGCTTTCGGGCGCTTCGAGTGGCCGTTTCACCGCTCGATTTCGGGCGCGGACACATATATTGTGCATGGCGAGGTGCGGCTGGCCGACGGGAGGACGGGCGATCTGCACGCCAAAGTGGCGGCCAGCGTCACGCGGACCTTTGCCGAGATCGTACCCGCCATGGAGCAGCCCTACGCGGAGAGCTTTGTGTACAACGCGGTGCGGAAGACGGTGGACATGGGGCAACTGGAGTTTTTGAAGTCGGGCAACCGGCAGCCTGTGCCGGTGACCACGCGCTACTACAGCCGCTGGCAGAAGAAGTTCTTGTTTACGGACACGGACGACGCGGAGCGGCTGCGCTACCTGCTCAGCAAGGTGTATTGGCTCTCAGGGGTGTTGGGCGAGGGGCGACCGGTATGGATCGCGGACCCACGCGACGCGCAGTACCTGAATACCGGCGAGAAGGATTTGCTGCGCATGGCGGGCGACGAGGCGGGCGAAGGGCTAATGGCGCTCGAAGGCGAGTTTGCCGCAGCCACGCCGGCGCTGATGGCGCGGGCGGGCGAGTACGAAGCGGCGCGAGACAAGGCGCTGGCCTTCACCAAGCCGCAGTTTAACGAGGCCATGCGCGCCGGGCAGGCGAATATGTAGGGCGGCGCGGCGAGCGGGGCTTCGCGAATGGGGCGGCGCGCGGCGGCGGGCTGCGAGTGTCGCACACGGGTTGCGGGGGTATGATGGTTTTCCTCGGGACAGGAGGGAAACGGATGCGGCGATGGTGCGGCATTGCCTGGTTGGCGCTGGGGTTTTTGACTGGGCTGGCCGGCGCGCAGCAGACGAGCGCGCCGGTGGGCGGCGACATTCAGCCGCAGCCGTGGCCTCCGCCGCCGGATCAGGCTCCGGCGCTCGCGGTGCGGCCCGCGCCTGCGCCGCCCGCGGAACCGGGGCGATTCGAACTCGACGTGGTGGTGACGGACAAGGCGGGTAAGCCGGTTAGCGGACTCGAAGAGAGCGATTTTACGGTGCTGGACAACAACCGTCCGGCGAAGATCGTGGCCTTCCACGCCTACGGTGGAGCCGCGCAGCCCGAGCAACCGGTGCAGGTGATTCTGGTAGTGGACGCGGCGAATGAGGGGTTCGATAACGTCTCAAACGCGCGCTATGCGATCGACCAGTTTTTGCGGAGGGACGGAGGGCGGCTGGCGCAGCCGGTGGGGATTTTGTGGTTGATGGACAATGGCCTGAAAGTGCAGTCGCAGCCCTCCATGGATGGCAATGGGCTGGCGGCGCAGCTGGATGCGAACGCGGGCAGCCTGCGGGAAATTGGAAGATCGACCGGCTTTTTTGGCGCGGAAGAGCGCTACCAGCTCAGCTTGCAGGCGTTGGACCGGATTGTCGAGTCGGAAACCAAGGTTCCGGGCCGCAAACTGCTCATCTGGGTGGGACCGGGCTGGCCGCTGCTGAGTGGGCCGAATATCACGATATCTTGGAAAGAGCAACAGCAGCTTTTCCACAATGTAGTGTCGCTCAACACGCGGCTGGAAGAGGCGGATATGAGCCTCTACAGCGTCACGCACGGGATTCCGGACACCTACACCTATATGTATGAAGGGTACTTGAAGGGAGTAAAGAAAGCGCAGCAGGTGAACCCGGGCGACCTGGACCTGAAGGTGCTGGCCGTGCAGAGCGGCGGACGCGCGATGATACCGAGCAATGACCTGGCCAGCGAGATTGCCGATTGCGCCGCGGACGCAGAGGCGTTTTATACGCTGCGGTTCGACCCTCCACCCGCCGACGGACCGGACGAATACCACGAGCTGAAGGTTCATGTGGACAAGCCTCATCTGACGGCGCGCACCCGGACGGGCTATTACGACGAGCCTGCGGGCGTGGCTGCGCCTTGACAGGCAGATTCGATCATCCCTAGAATCTAAATAGGAGTCTCGGCCCCTAAATTTGGCATAAGCTACTGAAAAGGAAGAGCTTTTGAGTACGAGCCCAGGTCCGCGCCGGGCGCGTCGAGGGGTTTCAAAGAAAAGGGGAGCGGAGGGGGACGAACGGAGAGCAGGGAAGGATGCCCGAGGCGCGCATCAGCCCTCGCGAGCGGCTGGTGCTGACAGCGATCATCGAGTTGTACATTGCTACGGGAGAGCCGGTAGCGTCTCAGGCGGTTGCGCGGGTGTTCGCCGACCGCGAGGGGCTGAGCGCGGCTACGATGCGTAACGTAATGGCGTCTTTGGGCGAGGCGGGGTTGTTAGAGCAGCCGCACACCTCGGCTGGCCGGGTTCCCACGGCGGCGGCCTTCCGGTACTACGTGGAGCAGATTAGGCAAACGGGACAGCTGGCTACGGGCAGACAGGGCGCCCATGAGCTGCCACAAGCTCAAAGTGCGCTCAGCGAAGCGAAGCGCGGACAGATCGAAAACAGTTTCAGCGGGATATCGGGCGCCAACGAGTATCTGGAGCGGACCTCGCATGTGCTGGCGTTGATTTCGCAGGGATTGGGCGTGGCGCTGGCCAGCGCGACCGCCGCCCAGGTGCTGGAGCACATTCATTTTTCGCGGTTGGCGTCGGGGCGGGTGCTAGCGGTTCTGGTGACGCAGGCGGGCGCGGTGCAGGATCGCGTGTTGACGCTGGACCGCGAGATGAGCCTCGTGGAGCTGGAGACGGCGGCGCGCTACCTGAACGAAAATTTTCGCGGCTGGCAGGTGGAGCGCATTCGCGCGGAGGTGGCGCGGCGCATCGAAGTGGAACGCGAAGCGTACCGGCAGATGCTGGCCTCAATCGAGGAGCTGTGCAAGAAGGGCGCGCTGACCGGGGGCGAGAACCCGCCGGCGATTTTCGTGGATGGAATCGCAAACCTGATTATGGCGGAGCACGACCGGGAAAGGCTGCGGCAGATGCTGCTGGCGCTCGAAGCCAAGCAACGGCTGGTGGAGTTGCTGAACGCCTACGTGGACGGCCGGCAACAAGAGGTGCGAGTGGTGGTGGGGCTGGACGAAGCCTCGCCGGCGATGCAGGACCTGGTGCTGATTGGCGCCCCGGCGCGACTGGGCGCAGCGAATCTGGGAACGGTGGCGGTCATTGCACCCACGCGCATCCAATATCAGGAAATGATTCAGGCAGTAAGCTATATTGCGCGGCTTTCCGAGCGCATTCTTGACCTCCCCGCCGATTGACGCCGGCCAGCTTGCCGCAGCGGCGATCAAAGAGCCCACCGCATCCCGCGGAAAGGCGCGGCAGCCGCGAGGGAAATATCATAGAAACAGGCGCGATCAGGGGAATGGGCGAATTGGCGGAGTTACGCCACAACAGGAGGCGGAGTTGAGGTTGATGGAACCTGAAGAAATTGCAACCGGCGGACAGGCGCCGGAGATGATCGAAGCGACCGGAATCGACCCGGCGACGGAGCTGCCTGCTCCGGCAGGCGGCGAGGAGGCGGCCAGCCCCACGGATGGCGCTGGACCGGCGCAGGCGGAGAGCGCCGGCGCCACGGAGAGCGTGAGCGCGGCTGAATACGAGCAACTGAAGGTGGAGCGCGACCAGTTGCTTGACCGACTGGCGCGGTTGCAAGCCGAGTTCGATAATGCGCGCAAACGGGCGGAGCGAGAGCGGGCCGAATTTCGCGATTATGCGACCGCGGCGGTGGTGGAAAAGTTTTTGCCGGTGCTGGACAACTTCGAGCTGGCTCTGAAGGCCAACGGCACGGCTCACCAGTTGCGCTCCGGAGTGAGTTTGATCGTGAAGCAGATGGAGGAGATTTTGCGCCAGATGCAGGTGATGCCGGTGGCCGCGGTGGGCGAGGCTTTCGACCCACGGATGCACGAAGCGCTGGGCTCGGTGGAGCGGGAAGATGTACCCGATCAGCATGTGGCCGAGGAAGTGCGGCGCGGATACCGGCTGCGCGACCGGCTGCTGCGGCCGGCGCTGGTGCGCGTGGCGCACAATTCGAAGCAAGTGAGTGAATGAAGCTTCAAGCTGCCAGCTTCTGGCTGCTGGCTTTGTTTTCCATCGAGGCGGCGATTGCGGCAAACGAGAAATGGGATTATTTGCGAATTCTTACCTGGGGACGCGTGAAGCACATGGGGAGCTGAGGTTTGTGCTTCCGAGCTAGAAGCTAGAGGCTAGAAACTGAAATCCAGGAGCTACGAGGCTAATTCAAGGAAATAATGGGTTCTAATACAAACGTGAGCAAAGCAGATTACTACGAGGTGCTGGGGGTTTCCCGCGACGCCACCGATCAGGAATTGAAAAGCGCTTACCGCAAGCAGGCGCTCAAGTATCATCCTGACCGCAACCCGGGTGACCACACCGCCGAGGAGAAGTTCAAAGAGGCCAGCGAGGCTTACCAGGTGTTGAGCGACGCGGACAAGCGCGCCGCTTACGACCGCTATGGGCACGCCGGATTGGGTGGTCCAGGATTTGGGGGGGGGCCGTTTGCGGGCGGCGTGGACCTCGGCGACATTTTCGGCGATTTGTTTGGCGAGATGTTCAACATGGGCGGCGGAGGAACGAGCCAGCGGGGCTCGCGGCAGCGCCGCGGCGACGATCTGCGCTTCGATTTGACCATCGATTTTGAAAACGCCATTTTCGGTGTGGAGACCGAGGTAAAGCTGCGCCGCCTGGAAACCTGCGCGGCGTGCCAGGGGCGCGGCAGCGCCTCAGGCCGGGGCCCGAGCGTGTGCAGCCACTGCCAGGGACGCGGGCAGATCCGCTACCAGCAAGGCTTCTTCTCCGTGGCCCGCACCTGCGGCGCCTGCGGAGGTACGGGTCAGGTGATCGGCGATCCGTGTGCAGCGTGCCGGGGCGAAGGACGGGCGGCCAGCGAGGTGAAGTTGCACGTGAAGGTGCCGCCCGGCGTCGAGGATGGAACGCGCATCCGCTACGCGGGCGAGGGCGACGCGGGTCGCGCCGGCGGCCCCAAGGGCGACCTGTATGTGGTGTTGTCGATCCGGCCGCACGACTTTTTCGAACGCCAGGGACACGATTTGCACTGTGTGATTCCCATCAGCTTTCCGCAAGCCACGCTGGGGGACGAATTCGAAATGCAGGGCATCGACGGGCCGGTGAGCATTAAGATTCCCGAGGGCACGCAGAGCGGACGCGAGCTGCGCATCCGCGGCCGCGGCGTTCCCTACTTGAACGAGAAAGGCCACGGGGACCTGGTGGTGAAAGTGGTGGTGCAGATTCCGCGCAAGCTCAGCCGCGCCCAGCGCGAGCTGGTGGCCAAGCTCGCCGAGAGCATGACGGTCGACAACAAGCCCACCTCGCCGGGATTGATCGAGAAGATGAAGGATCTGTTCAACTGACGGCGGGGCGCGGGTTTGCGAGAAAAATCCCTTCACGCGGGAGCAGCGGCTAGGCTACGCAGCGCAATATGCTATGCTTCGTCGCATGCGTTTTTTCCGCGCCGTTAGTTCTTTTCTTCTTTTGCTGCTTACAAGCGTTCTTCCCTTGCATGCGCGGGTGGTGCGCGTCGAAGTTAAGTCGCGCCAGGATGTGCTGGGCGGCAAGATCTTCGGCCCGGCCGGAGTGTACGAGCGCATCACTGGCCACATCTACTTTGCGCTGCCGGTTGCGAATCCGTATAACCGGCGCATTGTGGATCTCGACAACGCGGTGAACCTGCGCAATGGCGAGGTGGAGTTTTCAGCGGACTTCATCGCCGTACGACCCAAGGACGAGCGTAAGGGGAACGGGTCGCTGCTTTTGGAGGTTCCGAATCGCGGGAACAGCCGCATTCTTTCGCTGGTGGACGGCGGCGACTGGGACCTGGCGCACGACGTCGGAGATGGATGGTTGCTGCGCCGGGGCTTTACCATCGTGAGCCTGGGATGGCAATGGGACGCAACCGGACCCGATGCGCTCAAATTTTTCGCGCCGGTGGCGAAAGATCATGGGAAGACCATCACCGGCCTGCTGCGCGGCGACCTGATGCCGTCCAGGGTGATGCCGGAGATTCCGCTGGGTCACCTGATTACGGGACGTATGGGCGGGATCGAGTACCCAGTCTACGCACCGGACGATCCGCGCGATGTGTTGACGGTGCGGGACTCGCGCGACGCCGAGCGCACTTTGATTCCGCGCTCGCAATGGCTGTTTGCGCACATGGTGGACGGCAAGCTGACGAAGAGCGATCGATGGATCCATTTGAATGGAGGATTCCAGCCGGGAAAGATTTACGAATACGTGTACGTGGCAGCGAACCCCGTGGTGGCTGGTGGGAGCTTTGCCGCCATCCGCGATTTTGCCGCGTACGCGAAGCACGATCCGAACGCGATTACGCCGGCCGAGCGCGTGTATGGACAAGGCATCTCGCAGAACGGACGCTTTTTGCGCGATTTTCTCTACGAGGGCTTTAACGCGGACGAAGAAGGTCGGATGGCGCTCGACGGGGTGCTGGCGCATGTGGCCGGCGCGGGGCGCGGCAGCTTCAATTACCGTTTTGCGCAGCCCTCCCGTGACGCGGAACCGACTTCGTCGGTGTTTTTCCCAACCGATATCTTCCCGTTTACCGATGAGCCGGAACGCGATCCGGTGACGGGAGAAACCGGGGGGCTGCTGGATGAGGCCGTGGCCGAGGGGGTGGCCCCGAAGATTTTCTTCTCGAATACTTCGCATGAGTACTGGGGGCGGGTGGCCGCGCTGATCCACGTGACTGCCGACGGGTGGCGCGACGCGCCCATCTCAGACAACGTGCGGATTTATCACTTTACCGGGCTGCAGCATTCCTCGGGACCGTTCCCGCCGGCCAGAGGAACCGGGGACTTGCTCGGACAGCAACCGCAATCGCCGTTGCCGGTGAAGTATTTTTGGAGAGCCATGATCGCCAACATGGACGCGTGGGTGCGCAGCGGCAAGCTTCCGCCACCGAGCAGCTATCCGAAGATTGCCGACGGGACGCTTGCGCCGTTGCGCGAGTGGGCGTTTCCGGCGATTCCCGGCGTGCACAAGCCGCACGAGGCGAGTGCGGCGTACCGGCTGGATTTCGGGCCGAATTGGCGGAACGGAATTTTGAGCATTCAGCCGCCGAAGGTCGGCCAGGCGTTTCCGGTGCTGGTTCCTCAGGTGAATGCGGACGGCAACGATCGCGACGGCGTGCGGCTGCCGGAGATTACGGTCCCGCTGGCCACGTATACCGGATGGAACCTGCGCGATCCATCGATTGGCGCACCCGATCAGCGCGTGAGTTTTGAGGGGTCGTATCTTCCTTTCCCCCGCACGGCCGCGAAGCGCAGAAGGACCGGCGATCCGCGCGATTCGATTGCGGAGCGCTACGCGAGCCGCGCCGACTATATGGTGCGTTTCAACAAGGCCGTGGACGAACTGGTGCGGGAACGCTGGATTTTGCCCGAGGACCGGCCGGCGCTGGTCGATCGCGGGGAACAAGAATGGGCGGTGGCGACGGGGAACAAGTAGGAGCCTTTGTGGCGGGGCCGGGATAACAGGTCTGGTGGCGCTGAGCGCTGGCCTCCTCCTTGCGAATTCAGCGGGTAATGCCGGATGGGAAGAAGCCAAACAATACTGAGTGACGCAGAACGGCAGTGTTCATACAGGTTTTAAGCATGCTCGCTGTCTTTCTTGTGTACGCGAGCGACACGGGTTCCCATTCCAACGCCGATCATTCCGCCGACAAAGCGCCAGTCATGATGGACGCTGCCCGCCGACTCGGCAGCCACGGTTCCGTGATAGATTTGTTGCTGGTTTGGGGCGGCGTTACACTCGCACTCCGCGTTCCTGCGCGGGCGGCTTCGCGAATTCAAGAACCGACTATGGAAGGAGAGATCATGATCGACAAAGTAGAGACCATCCTCAGCGATTTCGAGCGCGGCAAGCTTACACGGCGTCAGGTCGCCGCTTCTCTGGCAGCGCTGGCGGCGAGCGCATTCGTCTCCCCACGCGCGCAGGCCGCGGCTGCGGGCGCTTCGGGCTTTCAGGCCATCAGCTTGAACCACGTCACCGTCCACGTCCCCGACATTCAGCGCACGTCGCGTTTTTACCAGGAGTTTTTTCAGATGCCGCTTCGGCAGCATTCGCCAACTGTCCACATCCTGGGCGTAGGAAATTCGTTCTTCGGAATCGAGCAGCACAACAACGCGCCGCCAGCTCTCGATCACTACGACTTCGGAATCGCGCATTTCAATGCCGATCAGGTCCGGGCGCAACTCCGCGCGCGGAATCTGGAGATTCAGGACACTCGATCGTCGGAGTCGTTCAAATTCCGTGATCCCGATGGATTTCTGGTACAGGTGAATGGCCCGGACTACGTTGGGCACGTGAGCTGAATGGCGACCTCAAGATGGCTGGCGTTGGGCGGTGGCGCAGAATTCATTGACATCCACGTGCGCCAAGAAGCGGAACGGACCGCACTGGATGCGCCTTCAATGAAGCCGACCCCAACGGGGGATTTAGAGGACACAACGGAGGGTTACGGCAAAAACATCCACACAAAACTGGAGCGGGAGATGGAGGGGAAGCCGCGGGCAGTTGATTAGATGGTGGAGCTGAGCGGGATCGAACCGCTGGCCTCCTCGTTGCGAACGAGGCGCTCTCCCAGCTGAGCTACAGCCCCACGATAGCTTTATTTTAGCAGCGAGTTGCATTTCCTGGAAGGCGCACGGAAAAGATGGGTGGGATCATTGGGCCACTTGAGATTGTTTGAACTCCAGCCGAGTGTGGCGCCGATCGAAATCCAACAGATCCTTTACCTGCGCGATCTCCATGCCCAAAGAATCGATCCGGGTGTTGACCGAATCGAAGCGTGCTTGGATGACGATTGTCAAATCCTCAAAACGCCGGTCGACAGCCTGGAAACGTCTATCGATGGCGTCGCGGCGGGCGGTAGTCGCACGCAACTCGGGCGCGACGAAATCTGGCAAGCCTTGGCGGATGTCGTCGATCGTGCTCATGAAATGGAATCCAGGTCATTTTTACAAAATCGTCTTAACGCTCGCGCTTCGAAAAGCCCCGCTCCGTCTCGCTGAAGTCTCCATGAAGCTTTACGGTCCCATGCTGGTTGGAGTGCAGGGATTGTCACCGAGGCTCTGGGGAGTCACCGGCGCCGGCGGGCCGGGCGGCGTGGCCCAAGGGGTGTTGGTGAAATCGAACAAGTCCAGCAGGTCGGGCTGGGCGGCGTCGCGCGCGGTGAGATGGGCGCTGGGTCCGATGAAGCGGTTTTCGACGAACTTGATGACCGCGGTGTGGTCCATAGGAATGTGCGACACGTAGTGCCGGCGGGTGAAGGGCGAGATGACCATGTTGGGCAAGCGGAATCCGAGTTGCGCCGCGAACCCGTTCACCGCGGCCGAATCGCCGGGGTTGGCGCCGGGATAGTTGGCGGGCAGATCGCAGTGAATGGTGGGCGTGCCCGAGGGCGGAACACAAGGGAAATAGCTGTCGGGATTGACGGCGATGGTCGAAATGTCAGGGATGCTGCCGAGCGACGCATCGGTGTTGTCGTTGGAGTGGCCGGGAACGGGCGGAACGTGGTCGTACGGGCCGCCGCCTTCGTCGTAGCTGAGGAAGAAGACCGAGCTGCTCCATTCCGGGCTGGCAATAAGCGCGTTGATGATCTGGGCTGTCTGCGCCTGTCCGGTAAGGACCGATTCGCCGGAGCCGGGATGCTCGTCGTTGACGCCGTAGCCGGGTTCGATGTACGCAAAGCTGGGGAGGGTATTGTTGGTGAGGTCGGTGAAGTATTGCGAGAGCGGCGCGATGCGATTGGGATCGATGCAGAAGGAATTTGAGGAATCGCCGACCACGCTTGACGGCTGCGTGGGCGCCATGCAGGCCGCGCCGGTTGGGTTCTCATACAGGTAATTGGTCGAATACGCGAGATAGCCGAATGTGGTGGAGGGAAAAGCGGGAAAAGGCGTGGGGCCGCTGCAGTCGTCGGGATCCAGGCACTGGCCCTGCGTCACGGTGTAATAGATCTTCCAGGAAACGCTAGCGGAATCCAATTCCTGAAAAATCGAGGGAATGTTGAGTTTGCCCAGGTGATCGTCGCTTCCGGGGTCCATCACCAGGCCCTGCGTGGTGCCCCCGGTGATTGTGGCCAGGCGGTTGGGCGTGCTCTTGGCGGCCACGGGCGAAAACCAGCGGTCGGAGACGGCGAACTGCGAGGCCATGTAGTAGTAGTAGTTCAGAAACGTCTGGTCGTAGTAGCCCATCGCGCGTTGGCCGGCCGCGTCGGTGTAATCGCCGGAGCAGGTTCCAGACGCGGCGCAGCTCTTGTCATAGCCCTCTGCGTCGTGCACAAAGCCATTCATGAGAATGGGGCGCGAGGTAAGAAAGTCGTAGGTGTTGACGTCGCCGAAGCTTTCCAGCCACGCTGACGACTCATTGTCGATGCAGGAAGTCTGGAACTTGAAGAGAGAAAACGACTGGCCCTCGTCGTTGACGTTGCTGATGGTGGAAAGCTTATCGTCGATGCCGTCGACCATGTAGGTATTGCCGTCTTCGCTTTGCGTCCAACCGTTCGTCTGCCGATAGGGATTGAGCATGCCGAAGTAATTGTCGAAGGTATGGTTCTCCTGCATCATGAAGATCACGTGAGTGATCTCATTGACCGAACCGGAAGAAGGCGACGAAGGCGAAGAGGGAGTGGAGGGAGGGGTGGCGGGATGCATGGAACCGCCGCACCCGAAAAGCGCGGCAAGGAACAGGGCAGTCGCCGCGACCGCGAAAAGCCCGAATAGGGGAGTAGCCGGGCAATTGCGCTCAATCATCGGCCAGAAGCCTCCTTTTCTCGTACACTCTCCTTGCAGGCAAGATTGAGCACTCTCGCGGGCGGGCAGCGAGACGAGCGCAGCAGAAACGCAAGCAGACAGGAGAAAAAGCGATCGAGACCCGCATCTTCCTTGCCCCGGCTCCTTGCAGGTCGCCAGTCCCGACGATTTTTGAGATGCAGAAAACCGACTGCGCGTTTGTCCCGGGAGGGGAGAGCGGCCGGTCCGATCCCGCGCACCGGCCCGAGAAACAGGGCTAAGTTCGAGTTAAGAAATGCCCGCTGCGCGACGCGGAGACATGAGCGCCAGGGCGAATGGATGCGCCGGTTCGTGTCTCCATGAAGACGCAAACAGAGCTGGAGCCTGTTGACAGCGTGCGCGGGCGCCTGGGAACGTGAAGAACCGGCGCTAAAGCTGATTCATGTTCTGCAGGAACTCGGCGTTGTTGCGCACTTTCTCGAGGCGCGTGATGAGCAGCTCCATGGCCTCAACGGGCGAAAGCGGGTTGAGCACGCGGCGCAGGACAAAGATGCGCTGCAAGTCTTCCTTGGGAATGAGCAGCTCTTCCTTACGCGTGCCGGAGCGCTGGATGTCGATGGCCGGGAAGACGCGCTTATCGACCAGCTTGCGGTCCAGGATGATTTCCATGTTGCCGGTGCCCTTGAATTCCTCGAAGATGACTTCATCCATGCGCGAGCCGGTGTCGACCAGGGCGGTGGCGATGATGGTGAGCGAGCCGCCTTCTTCGATGTTGCGCGCGGCGCCGAAGAAGCGTTTGGGGCGTTGCAGGGCGTTGGAGTCGACGCCGCCCGAGAGCACTTTGCCCGAAGGGGGCACGATGGTGTTGTAAGCGCGAGCCAGGCGGGTGATGGAGTCAAGCAGGATGACGACGTCACGCTTGTGCTCGACCAGGCGCTTGGCTTTCTCGATGACCATTTCGGCCACCTGTACGTGGCGGGCGGCGGGCTCGTCGAAAGTGGAGCTGATGACTTCGCCCTTGACAGAACGCTGCATGTCGGTGACTTCCTCGGGCCGCTCGTCGATGAGCAGAACGATGAGCACCACCTCGGGATGGTTGGTGGTAATGGAGTTGGCGATGGACTGCAGAAGCATGGTTTTGCCGGTGCGGGGCGGCGCGACGATGAGGCCACGCTGGCCCTTGCCGACCGGCGTAAGCAGGTCCATCACGCGGCCGCTGGTGCCCTCGCGCACGGTCTCCATTTTGACGCGCTCCTGGGGGTAGAGCGGGGTCAAGTTGTCGAAGAGGATCTTGTTGCGCGTTTCCTCGGGCGACTCGAAGTTGATGGCTTCGATTTTGACCAGGGCGAAGTACTTCTCGCCTTCGTGCGGAGGACGGACGTTGCCGCTGATCGAGTCGCCGGTTTTGAGGTCGAACTTGCGAATCTGCGAGGGCGAAACGTAAATATCGTCGGGACCAGGCAAGTAATTGTAGTCAGGCGAGCGCAGAAAGCCGTAGCCATCGGGCAGAATCTCGAGCACGCCCTCGGCGAAGATGTGGCCCTCTTTTTCGCTCTGCGCCTGCAGGATCTTGAAGATCAGGTCCTGCTTGCGAAGGCCGCTGGTGCCAGGAATCTCAAGAGTGCGCGCGATGCGGCTCAATTCGGTAATGTTCTTTTCTTTCAATTCGGCGATGGTCATGTTCACCTGCGAAAAGGCGGGATGTGTGGGAGGAAACGGGCGGGGGAACTGCTCCGAAAAGCAGGCGGGAGATCAAGAAGGCAGACTGCACAGGCCGGTTTTGGAGCAACACCCGCACTGTACTGGAGTCGCAAAGCGCCAAGGATGAGAAATCGCTTTCGACGGGAGCTGCTCTAAAACCATTACCTGACTAACTATACGTTTGAAAACATGGCCCTTACGCAGCGCGGCGCCGCTCTACCGGCCGGGCCACCGGAGCCTCCTGGGCGGCCGTCGAGCCGGGGTTAGAGGTCTGAAAACGGCACAGAACATCATTGGTCGTATCCTGCAGCCGGGAATTGGGTTTGTGCAGCTTACGGGTTGCCTTGCTTGCCAGTTGACAAAGCTGGTAGCGATTGGACACATGAGAAAGTGCCCCAAAAACCAAGTCGGAACGCATTGCGAATTTCTCCTTCTATTATTTGTTCAAATTGGCTGCCCAGCGGGCGCCCGCTGGCGCTGCTGCTGCAGAGAGGAAGCCTATGAATCGAGGGCTGCCTCAAATCTCAACTTCCACTCATTAGACGCACGACACGCGGCTCCAGTTCAAAACTTTGAAGCAGGATCGCATGTTGTGAAACGGCGCCATACCTTAAAGGCGACTGACATTGCCACCGGCGTTTGTTTGCCCGGTA
>JASHTU010000207.1 GCA_030040395.1 Acidobacteriaceae bacterium | reverse complement strand
ACCAGCGCGGTTTTTTCTTTGTCGCGGACGAGCCAGTTGGCCTCGAGGAACAGCACCCGCGGCCCGAAGCGCTTGCCGGCATTTTGGAGCGAAAGCATTCTCTTTTATTCTCGCAGAGAGCATTGCGCCCCATGCCTGCCGGCGGCCAACGGCATTGGAACGCTACTCGGCGCTTGCCGCTGTTCCCGGCGACCCGGGAATCCTGCACACGGTATAACCGCGCTGCTGATACGGGCAATCCATGCCTTCCGGGGCCGGCCCATGGATAATCGTCCAAGTCACGGGGTACTGGTGCGCCAACCGCACGAAATCGATCTCGCTGAAGTGGTTCAGCCCGTACGTGGCGCTGCTCATCTGCTTCCACTCGACTGCCAGAGCGGGAAAGATCGCCACCGCGCCCCCGTCTTTGTAGTAGTCGGCCAGGGAGGAGCGGGCGCTGATGGCGCGGAAGCCGTGCGCATCCACGCCTGGCTCCTCGAAGTAGCGCGAATCGACGGCAAAGACCGCGCTGGCGGGCGTATGGTGGCGAATCCAGAACAGCGCGTTGACCCATGCGCTCGGGCTGGCGGCGCGGCCTGGCCATTCAATATGCGGGCTCGTGGGATAGATCGTGCGCTCCGCTGCGAACATGCCCGCGGCTAGCGGCGTGCAGAGCGCCGGTATCACCCAGATGCGCTTCCTGGCCCAGTACTCGCCGATCACACCGCCCAAAAACAGGATGAAGATCAGCGTGACGAGTTGGAAGCAGCGCAACGGCTGCAAGCGCGCGAACATATCGAATGCATGGGAGCTGGAAATGATGGCGGCGGCGAGGATCGAAACCACTCCGAAGGGCAGCAGCGCCAGGCTGAGCCGCGCAAAGGCCGGGGTGGTTCCGCGCAGTTTGCCCTTCGCGAACCAGAACAGGAAGGCCAGCGGCGCCAGCAGTCCCAGCCAGTCGTACCAGGTCCAGGTGAAGAGAAAATAAAAGTCGCGCGCGTAGAGAGCTTCGCGGTAGGGGCCTTGCGCGGGCGCAAACCGGAAACCCAGCGGCAGCGCCACCAGGACGGCGGCGGCGGCTGGAACCTCGCGCGGCTTCGCGGTTGCGATGCGCCCGAGGAGCCAGAACACCATGGCGAGAAAGACGAGGTAGGCCCCCATTTGCGGATGGATGGCCGCGGTCACCAAAGTCAGCAGCGTGGCGGGAAGGTAGCGCCGCTCGACAAACCCGGTGAGCGCAAACAACGTCAGCGGAGTGGAGAACGAGCGCGCCGTGATGTATGGATCCATCAGCATGAGGCCGGTGTTGGCGGCCGGCATGGTGAGCACGGCGGCGAAGATAAGCACCGCGGACCAGCGCGCGCGCGTGGCGCGGAAGCTTGCCGCCACCAGCAGCCACGCCGCGATAAGGGTAGCGAAAACCGTGGCGATGTACCAAGAAAAAAGCGTCCAATCCATGGAGAGGCGCGTCAGTCGCGCGGTCCAGGCCAGGATGGGCGCGAAGAGCGAAAATCGCTCGTGCGACAGGAAAAACTCGCTCGCATAGGGATAAAGCTGCGGATGGAGCAGCTTGCGCGCGGCGGGGATGTAGATTTCGCCGTCATCGACGCCAAGGTGATAGCCGTGAACGGCGACGGCGGCAAGAGTGAGCAGACCCAGGCGCACGATCGGCAAACGCTGGTCTGGCGCCCCCTTCATGCCATCCTCTTTGATCCAGGATAAATCCGCGCAGGGACGACGATGGCGCAAGATCAAGCAGGCTCTATCGAATTCCAGACTTGGGGAAGATTTGCGCCAGCCAGGGAAAGCGCACAAAAGAGGTAATCACCAAGACCGTACTGCATAGCGTCAGCAGCACCATCAGGCGCGGCTCCCGGTAGAGTTTCTCGGGATTCTGCACCGGGCTGTCGTGCCGGAAAGCCAGCTTGAAATAGGCCGCCATCAGCAGCGCAATGAAGGGGAACGCGAAGATCATCTCCATGCGGTAGCGCATGATGAAGGCGCCGAAGAAGAGCATGGACGCCGCGGCGTAGAAGAGCACCGATGTGAGCAACGAATGCTGAGTATAGGAGGCGAACGATTTCCGGTAGCGCCGGGCCGATTCGTAGCCCATCTGGAGGTATTCGCTGAACCGCTTCAGGCCCATGAAATATGCGCCGAGCATCCAGTAGGCGAGGAGCATCGACGCCGGCGGAATCACGGTGGTGGTGACGATATACCACCCCACACAAAAACGGATGGGGTTATTGACGGATTCGGCGAGCACGTCGAGATAGGGAACATCCTTCAGGCGTACCGGCGGCACGTTATACGCGCAACCCATCACCCACAAGCTGGCGACCGAGATCAACATCGGCGTGGATACGCCGTAGGCCAGCAAAAACCCGATGCCTCCGCAGATCAGCCATTGCGCGTAGGCGGCCGGCGCGTTGATGGCGCCCGAAGCCGCGGGCCGCCTGCATTTTGTCGGGTGCTGGCGGTCAAAGGGAGCATCGAGCAATTCGTTGAGCACGTAATTGCTGCTCGCGGCTGCGACCACCGCCAACAGGCCGAGAAACGTGCGCGTCGCGAAGGCCACATTCAAGGTCGCGCCGGCAATACTGGCCGCAATCACGATTCCAGGGATGACGAAAATCTGCTTGACCGAGTGATCAAGGCGAAACAGGCTCACGTGCGCCGCAATGCGGCTCCGCAATCGGCTACCGGTCGGGGCGGATGTGCTCGTCGCCGGGCTCATATATCTGTTATCGGATTTCCTTCTACCCCCGATGATACCCGAGAATCCTGCCGGTTAAACCGGAAAGATGCTGCAAAAGCCGCTTAGATGGAACCGGCGCGGAAGTTGAACGTTGAGGGCTGGAAGGGACGAAGACAGCCGGATGGGCGACGGCGGCCGAATTGCGAAACTCCACAACCGACGGCCGAGATGAGACGCTCAAGCAGTTGTTCGAGCCCTAGAGTTCATAGCCGCGCCGGTGCGCCCTCCGACGCCGCAAACATCACCTTGCCGGCATGTAATATTCGCAACCACGCTTCTGGTGCAGGGCGACCATGCGTGGCGCTCGCAAATGTGGCGGCCGTTGCCAGGCTGGAGCGCCGAAGACAAGCGCGTCTCCGATGGCGGGGCGTGGGATCCGCGTCCGGTCTTGATC
>JASHTU010000206.1 GCA_030040395.1 Acidobacteriaceae bacterium | reverse complement strand
CTGGAGTGAAGTCGAGTGAGCTCGGAGAGCTCGATGCCGGAAGAGGCGCCGCGTGCGCCGCTGTTCATCGGCAGCCAGACGAATTGCTGGCCCAGCATATCCACCATGTCGTGCAGATTGACGGACGGATATTCTGTCGAAGCTGGAGTGTCCATGTAGGCCTTGTTGTAGGCTTCGATGTGAATTTCCGAGGAAAGGAATCCGCTGACGTCAATGCCCATGATCTCGTGCGTTGCGCGCATCGGGAGCATGGTTCGATTCGCCTCATACGACAGAAGGTATACATAGGGCGGCATCTGCGCATAGCGGGCAAAGGCTGCGTGAAAACCGACATGTTCGCCCAGGCCATAGCGCAAACTCACGCGCGGCGTCAGCGTCGCGTGGTCTCCGAACGCAAATGTCTGCAGTCGTCCCCCAACACTTACTGAGAGACTTCTCAGCGGGCTGGCCGTGAATTGGGCGTAGCTTCCGCTTTCGCCAGTGGAGAAGTCGGATGCGAAGGAAGTGGAATCGACCCGAACCGGTGCGACGGAGTAGGGAGAATAGGCGCCTAAAGGCTGTTCGATCTGGAAGTGCGGGCGCTGGAGCCAAAAGGAACTTCCGGTGGAAAGCGTCAAGCGGGAATTGCTCCACTCAAAGCGGTAGCTCGCAGAGTCAAACCCGTCGTTGGAGTCGTCCATGTAAACCGGTGACGCCTGAGCTACGTTTGGCGGAAGCGGACAGTTTTCTTTAACCACGGCGACGTCGGCCGGATTGAGAATCTGCTCCTGCTGGTGAATATGTTCAACTTCTTGCGAATCGTTGACGGTGGCCACGCCGAAGGAGCGCGCGGAATACACATGCTGCCACTCGACACCCGTTGTCTCACGCCATCCGGAATACTGCGAATCGATGCTGCTTGTTTCCAGGCCATCGGCTGCGCAAGGCGTAACTTCGTAAGAATCCCATCCCGCGATGTGCAGGACAGTCCATCGATTCCCCGATGCATCGTTGTGGCGATAGCGGGCCAGTTCGTTGGTGTAAGAAGGCAAGCCGCTCAAGCCGAAGCTGTCCATTATTTCAAGAATGCCGTGATGCGCCGAGACCAGCAGATCGCCTCCCTTGATCGCCTTCTCGGCGAGTCCGCCAAGCCCCTCTATCCCCACATCCGCTTCCGCATGCGTCGTAAGATGCTCGGGATCCAGCGTTCGAATCTCGGTTACTGAGGAAAGCCGTTCCGGATAGCGCGCTTCGAATCCGCCGGTGTAGACCTTGATGCCCTGCACGACGCCGCTGTCGATCATGGGGCCAAAGCCGCCGGTCGTGCCCATGGTGGCCAGGTGATTAATGTTCGGCACTTCGATGCCATCCACGAGGAAGAGATTCTCCATGGGGTGTCCGCCGCGAACCAGAACTTCGTTGATCAGGTCGCTGGTGGCCACCACTCCCGGCAGCGTCGCAATGTAGCGTGATAAATCTCCGAAGGCGCCCGCGCTGGCCAAAATCTCCTGGCCGCCGGCTTGAAACGCCTCAGGTTGGCTCGTCTCCAGTTCCCGGTCGGCGGCGTGCACTTCCACGGTGGTTGTTGTCGGCGCCAAGGCATCGAACATGGAGGATGGCTGGGGTGCGTCTGGACCGGTGGAAGGTGTGTTGGTGGGCGACGGGGTTGCGGCGCCCGACGCAGGTTGATTCGCGGCGCGCAATGAGGGTGCGAGTGTTTGGCACAGGCCCACCGGAGCGAGCAAAAGCCCTGCAAGCAGGGCAACCATCAAGGAACTGACGCGATGCGATGAAGCAGTAGCGTGATGCAATGATTGCGAATGATGTGCGGCTCTCTCCAGAAGCGATGGCATGACTGCTCCAGCTGTCGAAATGGAACGAATGCAGATTCGTTCGGATCACGATCATCGAGGCGAAGGCCATTTCGATAACTGGAAAGCGAAATTGCTATCTGCTTCAATTCCACAGTGCGATACCTATCGGCAACTTCGAGATCTGGGATCAACAAGACTCATTGAACCCGATCACACCGATTCTTTCAGTGTTCTGGATCACATTTTTCCAGTTAACAACACGGTCAATTCTCATCGCAAACCGGCAAGCCCATTAATCCTCCACGGGTCAAGGCTCTCCCTCGTAGAAGTACATGGCAGGCCGTTTCAATCTCGACCGCAACCGAGCCTGGAGCCTGTTATTAATTTTGGGGCGGGCAGCGACGGGAGCCAATTTCTTCGAGTTCTAGGAGCCAGGAGGGATGCATACCCCGGGTCCCCGCGGACGCGCTCTTTGTTCGTAGGGTGGATACCGGGTGTCTGCCAGCGACGACACAACGAAATCGGGAAGATTAGTCCCCTCTCGAAGCGTTTCGGCGCAAATTCCTGGTCGCCCAGCGACTGCTTTTCGTCGCTGGGGTGGAAATTCGACCATACTTCGTTCTTGCCCTCGACGGTGAACCATTAAACGGCATCCTGGATTGTGACATGCCTAAACTCCCCGGACATATAATTTCTTCGAGGCTGCCCTGCGCCGAATTCTCCAGCAAAGCGAGAAACCGCCTTGGCTCGCGAACTTTATACGGCACGTCTTGCCCACAAAGAATGCATTTCCGTGCCGGCCCAGTGCTTTCACTTCGTTTTTGTTCTCGAAGGCATGGAAAGCTTCTCCTATGCGCCGGGGCAATTCGTCTCCGCGGTGGCCCCCGACCAAAACGGCAAACAACAGACCCGCGCCTACTCGATCGCCTCGGCGGCCAAGGCCAACCGTTTCGAGCTGTGCGTCAACCGTGTTGAGAACGGATTCTTTTCCAACCACTTAGCCGACTTGCCCGACTTGCCGGTCGGCTCCGCCATCCAGTTACATGGGCCGCACGGGCACTTTGTCCTGCAGGACCCCATCACCGACTCAATCTTCGTCGCCACGGGAACGGGCATCGCCCCCATGCGCGCCTATATTCAATGGCTGTTCCCTGAGGACGGCCCGGATCGCAGCCAGGGCAAGGAAATTTGGCTCGTCTATGGCACCCGGCACGAGACCGATATCTATTATCACGAGGAGTTTGAAGCGCTGGCGAACCGTAAGCCCAACTTCCACTACCTGGCCACGTTGAGCCGACCTCAGGACGGCTGGCAGGGCTTGCGCGGCTATGTGCAGGATCACGTGGCGCGTCTTATCGAAGAGCGCGCCGCCCGCCTGGGACAGCCCTTGCCGCAGCCGCCGGTCGATCCGTCCATCCCCCCCGCCGCCCTGAATTTCGAAATTTACGCCTACATCTGCGGCCTCAACAACATGGTCGCTTCCATGCGCGAGCGGCTGACCGGCTTCGGCTGGCACAAAAAGCAAATCGTCTTCGAGCGCTACGACTGAAATCCGCCGCGGCCGGACTGCCGCTATCCCCGACCGGTTTCCACGAATGGATTGGGGGTCAAGAACCAACCGGGAAAGTCAGCTTTGGCCACCCGGCTCTCGGGATCTTGTCCAGCCTCTCATGGAAGTTGCCCATCCCCGATGTAATCGGCGCCGGAATGAGGATTTTGTCATTCATCTGCTCCGCTGGGCCAGATCGCCTTCGCGCCGCCGCCCTTCACCTCGCTCAGGGGAACCATTCCCTTGTACACGAACTTTTGCACGCGCTGGCCGTGATAGGTTTCGGTGGTGAAGATGTCGCCCTTGGCGTCCGTCACAATGTTGTGCACGGCGTAGAACTCGCCCGGTTGCCTGCCGCCATCGCCAAAGGTGTACAGCTCTTTTAGCGACTTGCGGTCGAAGACATGGATCTTCATGTTCGTGCCGTCGGCAATATACATGAACTTCTGCTCGGGATCTGGCGAGAAAGCGATATCAAAAGGCGCCCCGTCCCCGCGCGACTGGGGCTCCACGACAAACTGCTTCACGTAGGTTCCGTCGTATTTGAATATCTGCACGCGATTGTTCTTGCGGTCGCAGACATAGATCAACCCGTCATTGGACGGCGCGGCGCAATGCACCGGGTTGCCGAACTGCGGTGAATCCGGATTGTACATCGGCAGCCGCTCGTCGCTCGGAGTGTGGCCATACGCGCCCCAGATGTGCACAAACTGCAACGTATCCGCATTCCACACTGAGACGCGATGATTTCCATAGCCGTCGGCTGCGATTAGATCGTGCGTCCCCGGAATGAACCGGATCTCGGCCACGCCTTTGACATTCTTGGTGTCCAGGCTTCCCTGGCTCCCGTTCGCCCTCCCGATTTCACCCAGGAACTTGCCGTCCGGACTGAACTTGAGGATAAAGCTGTCGTGGTAAACCAGTTTGGCGTTGACCTCGGCATCGGGAGCGGGAGCCGGCGCTGCCGCGAATTGGGCCGCACTCCCCGGAGGCGGGCCGGGCTGACCGGCGCCATTTCCACCCAGCCACACGTTTCCATCGCTATCGATCGTGATGCCGTGATTGGAGGTTGGCCAGTCGTGGCCCGGGGCCTTACCCCAGTGCCGGAGCAGGTTTCCCGCGGGGTCGAATTCCAGCACATCCGGCGCCGCCGTGCAGCAATCCGCTTCGCCGCGGGTGAGGTAGGACTCCATCCTGTCCAGCGTTTGCGGCCGGTGCACAATCCACACGTCTTGCTGCGCATCAATTGCCACCCCGATGGTCATGCCCAAAACCCAGTGATTCGG
>JASHTU010000205.1 GCA_030040395.1 Acidobacteriaceae bacterium | reverse complement strand
CCTCCCACGGTCACCAGGTAAGGGGCGTGGCCGCTCGGCGTAAATACCTGGGGCCGGAGGTCGGGGTGTTTGCCGGCAATTGCCTCTGACATCTCCTGCGCCTGGGCTCGATTGTTATAGGTGTAAACGACCACGCGCCACTGCGCAGGGGTTCCGGCTGCTGTCTGCCCGGGACGCTGCCCCAATCCAGTGGCTGCTGCGCGAACACTGGATGGAACAGGATCGGGCGCACTTCGTTCCGCCGCCGCTATAGCCTTTGCTGAAGCGACGGATGGGGATTGAACGGCACCCGTGTGACGTTCGCGCACGTGCCCAAAAAACCACCCAGCCATGAGGGCGATTGTCACCGCCAGCGCGGCGACTCCAAGCCATTTTGTTCTCAAGGGAAGCTCAGGTTCTCGATTATCCGATGGAAATTCCTGCCGGAACGCCCGGCCGGCGACGATCGCGGGCCGGGGCTCGGGCGCCTCAGGCTTCGACGAGGCCATAGGCCTGGCGTCGGGAACGGATGGATGAACGGCGGCGCCGTTCGAGTAGGAGCGGCGCGCGGAGGAGGAACGCGGCGAAAGCTGAGGAGTCTGCGCTGCAGTCTTGATCTCCGCCAACCCCCAGGTTCCGCTCGCTCCGTTCCGAACCATTTCATCGAACGGAGCCGGCAGTTCTCGCGCCGCATCCGGAATCTCGCTTTGCGTGAGGGCTTTCAGCAGCAGCATTGCCAGGTCGCGAACATCGCGCCGTTTTGCCGCCAGGCCGGCGTCTCCTTCGGGAGCTTCGCGGATGCAATCGCTGCGCAGTTTCACCACGTTGCCAACGGTGAAGACGTTATGCAGCCCTACGTGTTCATGGACGAAGCCATGGGTGTGCAGCGTCTCCAGAGCGGAAGCAAGGCTGGCCGCGAGCTGCGCGGCTTCCGGGACGGTCAACCGGCTGCGATCGACAATCTCAGCCAAATTGGCGTCGACGCGCTCAAAGACCGCATAGACCACCGGGCGGTCATCCAATGCAAGCTGTCCATAGCGCTCGAGCTTGAGGAAATTGGGGTGGCCGAGAGCGTCGGCAGAGCGCCAGCGGGTGAGGATCTCCTCCTCGTCAAAATGACACTCCACCAGGCGCATGACGGCCGGTTCTCCCTTGCCATTGGCGGTGGAGAAGAAGGCGCTGCGACCCTCGGGCAGCAGAAGTTTTTTCAAGGGGAAGACGCCGTCAATGGTTACGCCTTCATATTCGGTCCATAGTTGCATAGGTCGATTCCTGCACGGAGGAATGGGGCCAAGGCAGGAAACCGGCGGGGGCAACTCAAACAGTGCGGGGAATACGAGACGCGGGTGCGTGGCTGCGCGCCTCTTGCATACTCTCACCTTTATCGTAAACCTTGTCCGCGCCATCCAACGATAACGGGGGTTACTACCTGAGCGCCGGAGGCGATCCCGGCGTTGGAGATGGCGAAAATAAGGGAGAGCTGAATCGAGGAAAAGGTCTTGAACCAACTGGAGATGTATGTCGCAGACGCCATCCTGGGCATCGACACGCTTTGGGGCGGGGACGTGATGAGCCCCTCGGGCGCAGGACGTTTCATCGCCGACTCCTGGTTTTCCGGCGAGCCGCTGCCTGCGGCCTACACGCGAGCGGCTGCCGCGCGCCTACGCAAGTCCGGAGGCGTCTCCGCCATGACTCCGGACCGGGAGGCCGTTGAAGCTTACTTGCGGGAAGTGAACATTTCCTACGCCATCGACGGCATGCGCGATGAAGCTTCCCGCTGCGGCGAACCACGCCGCACCTATCTCGTGGGCCTGGCGCGATGCCTGGACGTCATGTGGGACCTGGCCTTGGAAGTGCTCGGCAAGGGCGATCCCGTTGCCTACGCCCGCGCTGTCGAAGCGTCTACGGGCAAGCCGCCCGAACCGTCCCGGCCAGAGGCAAAGAGGGAGCGAATCATGGAACTGCTCGGCCGCGCCGGTTATCGGCCGTCGCAAACCGACGGAATTCTGGCCGCGGTCGATGCCTGGCGCCGCGCCCGCGCGACCCCCATGGCCTCCGTACCGGCCTTGGGCGCAGCGGAGATCGCGCGCTTGGACGCGCTCAGCGCCATCCATCTCGTTCCCTACCTTCCCCGGGAGCTGCACAGGGTGCCCCGCGCCAATATCGAATTCGTGCCCATTAAGGACGCCTGGTTTTCCGGATCCATGAACTACATTGGCCGCGCCCGCACCGATACCGGCGCGCCGCGATACGAAGCCACCTATGAGATCAACGCTTCGCTCGAAATCTCCTACCCGGAGTTCGAGCAGCTCGTCAGCCACGAGGTTGTCCCCGGCCACGTAACAACTTTCGCCTATCTCCAGGACCTTTACTATCGCGGAAAAGCCGGATTTGAAGCCACGGTTTTGACCATGAACACCCGCGCGGCCACGCTCTTCGAGGGGCTGGCCAACAACGCCGTGCTCATTGCGCACGGCGTGACCGAAATCGAGGAGTTGCCCGATGAGGACCTGCGCATTGGCGTGCTCTTGGCGCTTTTGCAGGATGACGCCAAGAACCAGTGTTCCTATATGACGTGGGGCGAAGGACGCGAACAGCGGGAAATCGCCGTCACCCTGCGCCGCGATTTTCTGGTCAGCGAAGAGCGCGCCCAAAAGCTATCCGGCTCCTGGGGACGGCATCCTCTGCTGGGTCGAATGTATCTTCCGGCTTATCGCGCCGGGACGGAAAAGGTCGCCCAGCTGCGGCGCGATTACCCGGCCGAAAGCGTTCTTCCCGTTCTCTACGGCTCGAGTGGACTTGTGGATATTCATACCGTCGATCTGATTTTGACTGTGCAAACGAGCCAACAACCGCCTAAAGCCCCTCGGTGAAGTGATTTGCCCGTGGCGGATTTCTGTCTAAGAAGGTTTACCCGTTGGTCCAGGAACGCATCCAACGCATAGATGGTGAACTCCTGCGAAGGCGACACGAGTCTGCGAGGCTTGGTTGATCTGCTTCGATCGACTCTCCGGCGTCTCGAGGAGTCCGAGGGAATCAGTCCGAACGATCCCGCGTATCTGGAGTTGAAGAACTCGATTTTACGCTCCATTGCGGAACTGGAGATCGAACGGTTTGGGGGCGCGAACGCGGCATAAGCCATTTCTTTTTTATAATTTCCGATCAGCTCCGAGAATTAATCACCTTTCCCCCGAAACTAATCTCCCCCCATGGGGTCTGAGCATTCGACCCTCCCCAAGGCCGAAACTGGTGCGCGGCGGGGCCAACGAGCATGCGGCGCGCCGGAGGGCAGCCGGAGGTTGCAGGTCGGATAACGCGGCCTGAGAGTGTGGGATCGCGGGATGCGTCACGACTCCAGCGGTCTCGAGGGCGGAGGAAGCCCCTATGAGAGTTTCCGATCCATGTTTATATCAGCTGCCTGATCCTCGAACCACGAGTGGCAGCGCCTTGGTTCTCTCGCCGTTCGCCGCCTGGCGCTTTAGAACGGCCATCATTTTGGGGCTCGGGGCAGGTTCGGTGCTGCTCGCCGCCATGCAAGTTGGGGCGCAGCAAGCGTATCCGTACCCGTCATCGCCGTACGCTTCGGGATATGGGCAATACCAACAGGCGCCTCCTGTGGCGCCCTACGGCTACGCGCAGCCGCAATATGCGCCGCCCGGGAATCAGCCCCCACAATATGCTCAGCCGCAATACGCGCAGCCGCAGTATGGCCAGCCGCAGGAACAGTCGCCGCAATACGCGCAGCCACAGCCCTACGGAGAACCGGCGCAGCCCTACGGCCAGCCTGGCGAGCCTTACGATCAGCCCGGCGAAGGACAGCCTCAGCAGGGTTACCCGGCGCAACAACCCTTGAGCGCCGACGCGCTCGATCAACTCGTCGCGCCCATTGCCCTCTATCCAGACGCTCTTCTGGCGCAGATTCTCACCGCCTCAACTTATCCCGCGCAGGTGGCCGTCGCGGACCAGTGGCTGCACCAGGTGCAGGCGCAGGGTTATGGCTCTCCCGACCAGATCGCCAACGGCGCCGACGCGCAGAATTGGGATCCCAGTGTGAAGGCGCTAACGGCTTTCCCGCAGGTGCTGGACATGATGAACCAGAACCTGGAGTGGACGACCAACCTGGGCGACGCCTACTACAACCAGCCGGGCGACGTGATGCAGACGGTGCAGGTGTTGCGGCAACGCGCGCAAGACGCCGGCAACCTGCAGCCCACTCCACAAGAGAACGTCACGGAGGACCAGGGCGCGATCGAGGTCGCGCCGACGAATCCGGAAATGGTGTATGTGCCGGAGTACAACCCGTGGTACGCATATGGGGCGCCGTTGGCGCCGTATCCCGGATTTTCGTTCGCTGACGCATTGGGGGATTTGTGGGGCGCGATGCCCATTCGCTTCGGATTGGGCATCGCCCTGGGAGCCTTTGAGCATTGGCCTTGGGGCTGGCTGGGTTGGGGTTTGAGCTGGGGCGCACACGCGGTGCTGTTTAACCACGGCGCGTACTTTACCCACAGCGCTTCGGTGAGAGATTGGGGCTTTCCGCACGGCGGGCCGCGCGCTTATGGCGGCTGGGCGCGCTCGGCGCGCTACGGCGCCGACGGCAATCGTGGGTCGCAGGCGTACGGACGCACGGGCAATTCCTATTCTCGCGGCCCCAACCAGTCGCTGGGGCGGCCGGGTGAAACGTGGGGCCGTTCGGCGCAGCCTTTCTCACGGCCGGCGCAGCCATACTCAGGTGACGGGCGCAGCGAGGGCTTCAATCGCGGAATTGCGAATTCGGGAAACGCTTTTGCGCGGCTGAACTCGCCGCCGCAACTGGACTATAACCGCGGGCCGCGAAACTTCTCCGCGCCGCAAAACTACGCGAACCGTTCACAATCCTATGGCGGCCGGCCACAAGCGTACGGTGGTTATGGGTACGCGAACCGGCCGGCCCAGAACTACGGGGCTCGCAACGGCGGGGCCTACGCAAATCCCTACCGCTCCTACTCCAGGCCTAACTACGGAAACCAGCGCGCATTTGCCGCGCCGCCCGAGCGCGGTTTCACGGGACGTTCCGGCGGCTTCCAGTCCTTCGGCCGTGGCCGCGAACCGCAAAGCTTTGGCCGGGCGCCCAAAGGTTTTTCCGGTGGGGGACACGCTCCCCGTGGCTTCGGCGGTCACGGAGCGCCGAAGATGGGTCACTCCGGCGGTCACGGCGGCGGTGGCCGCCGCCGCTGAGTCGCGAGGCCCAGCGCCGCTTCCTCCTTTTTCAGTTGCTCTCTCACTCCGGTCGCGCCG
>JASHTU010000204.1 GCA_030040395.1 Acidobacteriaceae bacterium | reverse complement strand
CGGGGGCGAGCGGGCCGCGGGTGGGTCTGGCCTGTCCCGGGCTTTTTTTTACGGTTTTACGAGTAACAGACGACTTAGGCGTGGGCATGACTAGCAGTGTAATCTGAGAAGCTCGACCCAAGGCTCAAGAGAGAAGCCGGGCGCGCTTGCCTTGAGACTTGAGAAGTTTGACGGCTTGCCTGTCGAAGCTGACGAATTCGTCGGCGCCGAGCCAGTCGCCCTCATGGGCGATGACGCCGTCGGCGAAGTCGCCGCCTGCTTCGAGCAGTTCCAAACCGGCCTCGACGGCCGGGAGATCCATCTGAACGTTGTCGCCGCTCATCAAGAGGCGCATAGCGAGAGCAATCTCCTCAGCAGATCGTTTATAAAGCCGTCGCATCACCCATACGAATTCGCAGAGCGCTGGTGTGGACACTAGAACAAATTCGGCGCCTTGTAAGGTTTTCGAGGCTATCGGCGATTGGCGCGGGTCATCTTGCAGCGCGTCACGGAGCAACACGTTTGTGTCGACCGCAATTCTCACCGTATTCCGGCCCAGCCGTCTGCAATGGCTTCATTGATCTGCTCAATGGTGAATCGGGGAGTGCCCTTCTTCGCAAGCGATCCACTGAAAGCGGCGATCGAGCCCTTTCCAGTGGCAGGCCGAAGCACCAGCCGGCCGCCGGGGAGCTTCTCGACCTCGACTTTCTGGCCCGGCGTGACGTTCAGATGCCGCAGCAGCTCCTGTTTAAGAGTGATCTGGCCTTTGGCCGTGACGGTAAGAGTGGCCATGGCGGCGCCTTTCCTCTTTCATGGTAAGGCAGATTCTCCTTACCGTCCAATGCCATTGAGTTTGTGAGCACCCAGCCGAATTGCGAGCTGCGATGATCTCAACCTCATTTGGGCTGCAAAGCCCAAATCACGTATCCCGCTACAAAGCACGCCAGGCAGGAAAAGCCGAGAGCTTGAATTAGGGAGTAGCGAAGTGGCCGGTACGATTGGACGTTTTGTGCGTATTGCTCGTAAAAGAACAATAAGAGCGCGCTGAAGACCAGCCCGAAGAGGACCGCGAATGCGAGAACAACCTTAGGGATAAATGCCGTATTTGCCGGTGCCCGGCTTGATCCGAATGCGATCGAGGCCGCGGCCACTGTTATCAGAAGCTTGACCACCCCAATGTATTTCTTGAGGTACGGCTCGAACGTGCCCTGTCTTGCCGACAAGGGAAGCTCACGTCCATCGCTCGTACGTAATGTATCGCCCTCGCCTTGGTGGTTTAGGAAATCTTGTGCGTCGAAATAGAACCAGCTCTTACATCTGGTCAAGAGGTAGAAGACGACAAGGAGCAGCAAAAAGAGAAGGACGCAAGCAAGGACGGCCACGAACACCCATGACAATCGGATGCCCCACGCCTCGAAAGTCATGTCTTTCACCTCGTCAAGACAGTTTGCACCAAAGTAGCCATATTAGTGCAGGAGCTTTCCGCTAAGCCACCCACCCAGCCCCTCCACCGGCAGCCGCACCCCAATAAAAAACTGCCCAAACAGCGCGTAGACGGCGCTGACTTCATCGAAGCGCATCTCGTAGATGAGCTTCTTGAAGGCGACTGGGTCGTCGGCGAACAGGTCGACGCCCCACTCCCAATCGTCCATACCAATGGAGCCGGAGATGATCTGGCGCACCTGGTCGCCGTAGCGGCGGCCGATCATGCCGTGTTCGTGCATCATGCTCTGGCGTTCGGCGTAGGGGACGGTGTACCAGTTCACCTGCTCGCCGCGCTTGCGGTCCATGGGATAGAAGCAGAGGTATTTGGCGTCGGGAATGGCGGGATAGAGGCGCGGGGCCATTGCGGCGGCGGCGCGCTGGAGCGACTCGGCGATGGCGGCGTTCCACTCCGGCGAGTGAGCGGCGAAGCCTTTGGCTTCAGCAGCTTCGTAGGTCTTGCGCGTGGACTCGTAAAGGCCGAGCTCGACGACCGAAACATAGGAATGGACGGGCGCGAGGAAGTCGTGCAAACGCGTCTGCGCCAAATCCAGTTCGATCTGGTTAAGGGCTTCGAGCGAGTCGCGGAAATGAACCAGGATGAGGTCGGCTTTGTGGCCGAGCTCGGAGTAAAGCGCCGTGCGGACGGGCGCATCAGCGGCGGAGCGTTCCAGATTCTTGAGCACGCCGGCGAATTCCGCCGCGATCCGTTCGCGCTCGCCGGCGGCTGTGGCCCGCCACGCCTTCCAGTCGAAGCGGAAGAACTGATGCAGCACGCTGGAGCCTTCAAGAGTGAGCGGAACGGGCGGAAAATCGGCCAACTACAACCTCCGGAGATGCAGTTTCAGGTCTGTGATCATCGTAGCAAAGCGCCGCAATGCGACTGCGGACGGGTGCATTGAATTTTCATTTACCGGCGCATCGCAGAACGGGAAACCGCGCGTGGCGCGCCTATATACTGAGTATGCTCATGAGTGAGAAGATCCTGGCCCTGCTCATCCAACTGATCACCCACGTAATCGACGTTGGCGGGTACGGGGGCATTATTGCGCTCATTACGCTGAATTCTTCCGGCATTGCGATTCCCTCTGAGCTCATCATGCCGTTCTCCGGGTACCTGGTTTACCTGGGGCGCTTCAATCTGTTTCTGGTAGCGACGGCGGGCGTGGTGGGCTGCAACGTGGGCTCGGCGGTGGCGTACTGGATCGGGGCCAAGGGCGGACGGCCGCTGGTGCTCCGCTACGGAAGATGGGTGCTGATGAACCAGCACGATGTGGATCGCATGAGCTGGTTCTTCGACCGCTACGGATCGATCGCAATACTGGTAGGGCGCATGTTGCCGCTGGTGCAATCCTTCGTCGCCTTCCCGGCCGGAATCGCCAGGATGCCGCGGCTGCGATTTCACATTTACACTACGGTGGGGTCCTGTATCTGGTATTTTTGCCTGGCCTGGGCGGGCATGAAGCTGGGCGAAAAGTGGAACACCGACCCGCGCCTCGAGCAGTTGTTCCACCGTTTTCATCTTGCCGTGGAACTGGCCTTGCTGGCCGCGCTGGTGTGGTTTGTGTGGGCGCATGTGAACCGCAATCGGAGCGCGGCTGCAACATGAGGCAGAAGTTCTCTCGCGGCAAAGCCGTGGGCGATAAGTTTGAGGTTTGCGGCGCGAGACGAGCCGCGCGCTGAAAGGCAAGCGCAAACGAGTTTACAAGCAGTGAAATTTAGAGCGAAGGAAGGTTAGGAGAAGCAATGGTAAACAAGGAGCAAAGCGGCCAGAACGCCGGAGCCGCTGAAAACGTGGCGCCCGCCATCGGCAAACTGGGAGTAATGGTGGTGGGCATGGGCGCCGTGGCCACTACGATGATTGCCGGCGTGGAAGCTGTCCGCCGCGGATTGGCCAAGCCAATCGGCTCGCTGACGCAGATGGGCACCATTCGCCTGGGCAAGCGCACGGACAACCGCTCGCCGCTGATCAAGGATTTTGTTCCGCTGGCGAATTTGAACGATCTGGTGTTCACGGGTTGGGACATCTTCGAGGACAACGTCTACGAGTCGGCCGCGCACGCCAAGGTGCTGGACAAGGAGACGCTGGAAAAACTGAAGCCGTATCTGGAGACCATCAAGCCCATGCCGGCGGTCTTCGACCAGTTCTACGTGAAGCGGCTGCACGGCACGCATGTGAAGCAGGGCAAGAACAAGCGCGAGCTGGCCGAGCAGGTGATCGCGGACATCTGCGCGTTCAAAAAGACGGTCGACCGCGTGGTGATGATCTGGTGCGGGTCGACCGAAATCTTTCTGGAGCCATCGGCGGTGCACGCGTCGCTGGAAAATTTCGAGAAGGGGCTGGTTTGCAACGATGTCGGCATCGCGCCCTCGCAGATTTACGCCTATGCGGCGCTGAGCGAAGGGGTGCCGTTCGCCAACGGCGCGCCGAACCTGACCGTGGATACGGCAGCGTTGATCGAGCTCTCGAAGCGGAACGCGGCCCCAATTTGCGGAAAGGATTTCAAGACCGGGCAAACGTTTATGAAGACGGTGCTGGCGCCGGCCTTCAAGGCGCGCATGCTGGGCGTTTCAGGGTGGTTTTCGACCAACATCCTGGGCAACCGCGACGGTGAAGTGCTGGACGATCCGGAGTCGTTCAAGACCAAAGAAGAATCCAAGCTCGGCTCGCTTGAATACATCTTCCAGCCGGAGCTGTATCCCGAGTTGTACCACGATCTGTACCACAAGATCCGCATCAACTACTATCCGCCGCGGGGCGACGAGAAAGAGGCATGGGACAATATCGACATTTTCGGATGGTTGGGCTATCCCATGCAGCTCAAGGTGAATTTCCTGTGCCGCGACTCGATTTTGGCTGCGCC
>JASHTU010000203.1 GCA_030040395.1 Acidobacteriaceae bacterium | reverse complement strand
GCGGGGTCGGCGCGCGCGGTAGGGCCATTGCGGGCGGGGCGCGGGGCGCGGCAGCTTCGGCGCGTACGGCAACGGCTGGGGGGCCTGGTCCGCCGGCGATTTCGCCTTTCGCGGCACAGGGGGAATGGAGCGCTGGGCCTGCCCGCAAGCAGAGCGCGGTGGGCGCCGAGGCGTCCCAGCCGGCGCCTGTTACGGCGGTTGCGGCTCGAGAGGCTCCGACGGAAGCGGGCGGTGAGGGGAGTTTCACTCCGGCGGTTGAGCAGGCCTCCGGATCGGAAAGCGCGACGCCGGTGGCGGGCGCGCGGGTCGAGGCTCCTGAGACCGTTGCGGTGGGCGGGGGTATTCCCGAGGTGGATGCATTGCGCACGGCAGTGGTTGCGGCGCTGGCCGCGGCGGGCCACGATTCCGCGGCGCGCCTGATGGGCGCCAGCGTGTGGACGCTGGAAGGCTCCGGCGTGCGGATTGAAGCTGCCGGCATGGGCAAGAAGATGCTGGGCTTGACGGTGAATGGCGCGGCGGAGAAGATCATGCGTCAGGAGCTGGGAAGGTTGGGGGCGCCGACGCGGTTTGTGGTGGTTCCCGGAGGGGAGAACGGCCCGAAGCCGGCGGCGGCGGGTGTGACTCCCGCGGCCGGCAGCATCCAGCAAGCCGCGCTGGCTCACCCGCTGGTGGAGCGGGCGCGGGCGATCTTCAAGGCTGAAGTGCGCAGCGTTGTCGACCTGCGCGAAACCAGGCCCGCGTCTAAATGACTACGCCCCGAGCGGCAGGAGAAAAGTCCATGTTCAACCCGGCGAAGATTTCGGAGATGCTCTCCAAGGCCAACCAGATGCAGGAGGAGGTGCAGAAGAAGCTTGCCGAGACGGTGGTGGAGGCGGCGAGTGGCGGAGGAGCAGTGACCGCGACGATGAACGGGAAAAAGGAGTTGCTGAAGCTGCGCATCGACCCCTCGGCGGTGATCGGCCTGAGCGGCGGCCAGCCCGATGTGGAAATGCTGGAGGACCTGATTGTGGCCGCGGTGAACGAAGCAGGGCGCAAGGCGGACGAGGCGATCAAGTCGAATGTGCAGGGGTTGCTGGGCGGGTTGAATATACCCGGGCTGGGCGGGTGATGGAACTGGCGAGCCAGCGGGTTGGCAGGTCAGCGATTCAGCGGGTCAACGGACGAACGGGTTTGCTGGTTGGCGGGAAGGGTGGAGGGGCGATTTGTCACGCTATGCCGAGCCGATGGCCCGGCTCATTGAAGAGCTGAAAAAACTGCCTGGGGTGGGCACGAAGAGCGCGCAGCGCTTCGCCTTCCACATTCTGCGCTCCAGCGACGAGGACGCAGCGGCGTTGGCCGAGGCGGTGCGGGGCGTGAAAGCCAGCCTGCGGCTGTGCTCGATTTGCAACAACGTGACGGACGTCGATCCCTGCGCTTATTGCGCCAGCCCGGCGCGGAACCAGCGCCTGGTGTGCGTGGTCGAAGAACCCACCAACATCGAAACCATTGAGCGGACACGAAGCTACCAGGGCGTGTATCACGTGCTGCACGGGACGCTCTCTCCGCTACACGGCGTGGGGCCGGACCAACTGCGGACCGGCACGCTGGTGGGCCGCGTGGAGCGGGGCGAGGTGGACGAGGTGATTCTGGCCACCAGCCCGACGCTCGAAGGCGAAGCGACGGCCAACTGGCTGGCGACTGCGTTGCGCGGCTCTTTGGTGAAGATCACGCGAATCGCTACCGGGATTCCGGCGGGCAGCGACATCGAGTACGCAGATGAGGTGACGATGGCGCGGGCGCTCGAAGGGCGGCGGGAGATTTAAGCCGGCGGGCTGGCGGCAGGCGGCGCGTGCAGGACAAGCGGAGGCGGCGCGCGCAGCCTGTATGATGAGAGGCAAATGCGCTTCTGTCTGTCTTCTCTTTTGGGCGCCGTGACCATGGGCGCGATAGGGTTGGCGATTGCGCTTGCGGGCTGCAAGGCGTTGCCGCCATCGATTCCGCCGTCGCAATGGACGCCGCAGGAGAGGCGAGGCGCGGCGGTGTTCGAGGCCGACTGCGCCCGCTGCCACTATGCCACCTTGACGCGCTCGCTGCACGGGCCGGGGCTGCGGGCGCTGACTAAGCTGAAAGCAATGCCCTCCGGGGCGCCGCCGAGCGACGAGCGGCTTGCGGATCGAATCCTGCACGGATACGGCATGATGCCGGGGACGCCAATGACCGATAGCCAGCTTCAGGACTTGCTGGCTTACCTGCACACGCTATGAGCGGGGAAATGAAAACCGGCGGCGAAAAGAAGATGGCAGAGAACGCCCCTCCGGCCAAGGTGCCCGAGGGGGCTGACAAGCTGGTTGCCCCGGCGCGGAAGAGCGTGATGCTGATGCCGGGAATGGCGGCGATCGCCATTTATATGCTGGTGCTGGCGGCGACTGTTGTTGTCGGTGTGGCCAGCGGGCGCATGCCGGCGGCGTACCTGGTTTTTTCCGCTCTGTTTATCGCCGCCAGCTTCGGACTGATGCTTTTTCTGCGCTGGGCCTGGGCGCTGGCGCTGGCCGCAGCGGTGCTGCTGTTTTCGCTTTTCTTATGGCGGTTTTCGATCCATCGTGAGCCGGCAAGCCTGATTCAGGGATTGCTCAACCTAGTTTTCTTTCTTTACCTGGTCCGGACCGAGGTGCGCAGCAAGCTGAGGTAGGGGCGGTTTGGGGCGCGTGGCGCGCAATTACACTGGTAGGCAATGAGATCGGGGAGAAAGGGGCGCCGGACGGCGCGATGGCTAGCCTTTGCGGCGGCGCTGGCCGGGGGGATGGGGCTGACCGGGGGGATGGGGCTGACCGGGTGTGGATTGCCGGCCGCTCCACAGCCACCCTCGCTCAAGTTGCCCGTCCCGGTAACGGATGTGAGCGCAACCCGCACCGGGAACCAGGTATCGCTGACCTGGACGATGCCACAGCGGGACACCAACAAAGTGCTGCTAAAAGGCGAGATTGCGACGCGGGTTTGCCGGCGCGGGGAGGCGGCGGAAGTGTGCGCGACAGTAGCGCATCTGCAGTTTGCGGCCGGCGCGGGTGGCGCTTTTACCGAGGCGCTGCCGCAGGATCTGACTGTTGGTGCGCCGCGCCCACTGGACTACTTTGTGGAACTGATCAACCGCAAGGGGCGTTCCGCGGGGCTTTCGAACCCGGCCGTGGTTATGGCCGGCCAGGCTCCGGCGCCGGTGGTGGGCCTGAGCGCGGAGGTGCGCAAAGAGGGCGTGGCGCTGCACTGGACGCCGGGACCTCCTGAACCTTATCCCACCGTGGTGCGGTTGGAGCGCACGCTGCTGACGCCGCCCACGAAGGAGCCGGCGCCGGGGCTGTTTACCGCGCCGGCGGAGCCGCTCAAGCAGAATCTGCTGGTGGAACCGGCAGCCGGCGAACTCGACGGCGGCGCGCTGGACAAAGACATGCATTTTGGCGAGACCTATGAGTACCGCGCTGAGCGCGTGGCGCGCCTGACGGCGGACGGCCAGTCGCTGGAGCTCGATGGGCCGCTTTCGCCTCCGGTGCGCGTGGAAGCGCTGAACGTTTTTCCACCCGCCGTGCCCACGGGCTTGGCCGCCGTAGCGACGCCTGGCGCGAACGGTGCGGGACCGTCGATCGACCTGAGCTGGCAACCGGATACGGAGACCGATCTGGCAGGTTATGCGGTGTACCGGCGCGTAGTTGGGGCGGCGGGCGAGGCGGAGGGCGCGTGGCGGCGCATCTCGCCCGAGGCGCCGGTGGTGGGGCCCGGATTTCACGATCCGGATGTGCAGGCGGGGCACACGTATGAGTACGCGGTGACGGCAATCGGCGAGAACGGGCGCGAGAGCGAGCGCTCGGCGCCGGCTGAGGAGAGCGTGCCGGGGCCGTAGAAGACAGGAACAGCGGGGAGGCTTTGGAATGAAGTACTGCCGGTTCATGTTCGAGGGCAAAGCGCACTATGGCTCGGTGGAAGAGCGCGGGGGCGAGCTGTGGATCGTGGACCTGGCGCCGGCGCCGGAAGAGGACGTGGCGTTCAGGTTGGCCCGGGCGAAAGCTGAGGCGGTGGCGGCGCTGGTGACCGACCTCGCTGCATTTGACTTCGAGCCGATGCCGCTAAGCGCGGCCGAGCTGCTGCCCCCGGCGACGCCGTCGAAGATTGTGTGCGTGGGGCGCAATTATCGTGAGCACGCGCGCGAGCTGGGCAACGAAGCGCCCGCCGAGCCACTGATCTTTTTCAAGCCGCCGTCGTCGCTGCTGGCGCCGGGCGGCGCGGTGCGGCTGCCCAAGCTCTCAGAGCGCGTGGACTTCGAGGGCGAGTTGGCGCTGGTCATCGGGCGGCGCACGCGGAATTTTAAGCCCGACGCGAATTGGCGCGAGACGGTGCGCGGTTTTACGCTGGCCAACGACATTTCGGCGCGCGACCTGCAGAAGAAGGACCTGCAGTGGACACGCGCCAAAGGATTCGACACGTTTTGCCCTCTGGGCCC
>JASHTU010000017.1 GCA_030040395.1 Acidobacteriaceae bacterium | reverse complement strand
TTCCAGACGGCTGTAGGCGAGGCCCAGCGAGCGCAGCAGCTCCACGCGGCCCAGTTCGAACCAGACGAAATAGTTGGCGTAGTAGACGATGCCCATCTGGTCGGTTTCGGCATAGCGCACCCTAACCCGTGTTGTCACCGGCATTTGGCGTTCTCTCTCATGCAGATGATTCCATTGTGCGCCATGGGGATGGAATCCGGGTATGTGCGGGTTCCGGCGTCGCCCAAGAAAAACCCGTCCTCTCCGCCGATTCCGGAAATCCCGCCCCAGCTCAGATCTCGATAAGGGGGCGCGGCAGGCGCGGCTTGGCGCGGTCGATGAAGAGCCTCATGCGCAGGGCCTCGGCTCGCTCAACGGCCACCAGGCGCAACTGGCGGCGGATGTGATCGATGTCGTCAAGCCGAGCTACCTGCGCCTCGTCGGCTTCGGCGTCCCGCTCCAACCTCTCGATTCGGCCTTCGATGATGGCGCGGAAGCGGGGACTGATCTCATAGCTTTCAGATGCGGCACAGTTGGTGAGCATGGCGGGCGCCTCGGGGATTTGAGGTGGGGCCGGCCAAAAAGCTTTGCCGCCCGGCCTCAAGTATTTTTCATCTGCGCCGATACTAGCGAAGCGGTCCCCTTTGCGCCAGATTACGACTTGGGACACTTTCGGTAACCAACTGTCTGAAAAATGGACAGTTGGTAATCCGCGCCCCCTATCCAGCCGCACGCGAACCGGGAAACCGAAACCCCGTGGACCGTCAACCGTGAGTCGTGAAACGGGAGCCGTGAACTCCGAACTGCGAACCGGGAACTGCTCACTGCAGGTTCTGTTGCGGCGCCGTGGCGAAATAGCCCCGGCGCACCTGCACCTTCATGCCTTCGCCGCATTGCACGGCGATATGCCGGAACGTCCCATCGAGCTTGGTGTTGCTGGGCGTGTAGGTGGCCACGTACTGGGTGCGCAGCTCGTCTTCGATCTCGGAGAAGGCCGCTTGGAGCTTAGGGCCGTTGTTGCCCACGTCGATGAGCCGGCCGCCGGTCTCATCGGCGATCTTTTTAGCGGGGGAGTAGCCGTAATAGCCCATGCCTTGCATCCAGTACCCTGCGCGGTCGGCGATGAGGATGACGTAAATAATGACGTTGTTCCTCTCCGCCGCAGCGATGGCCTGGTCGATCTTGGTGCGGCTGCCTTCGTCCTCGCCGTCGGTCAGGATAATCATCGCCTTACGGCCCGTCTCCTGGTTCAGCTTCTCGTTCGAGGCCAGGTAGATGGCGTCGTAAAGCAAGGTTCCCTTGGGGTCGCCGATGGTGGGCACGGGCCCGCCGCCCAGGCCGGGAATGCCCGCTCCATTGCCTCCGGCGGTGTTGATCTGGGCCTTATTCATGGCGTGCGCCAGCTCGTGGGCGCTGTTGGTAAAGTCCTGCAGCAGGTCCACGTTCACGTCGAACGAGATCAGGAAGGCCTCGTCTTTGGACCGCAGCACCTGTTGCAAAAATTGGCTGCCCGCCTCCTGCTCCAGGGGCAGAACCCGCTCCTGGCTGCCGGAAGTGTCGAGCAGAATCCCAAGAGTCAGCGGCAGGTCCGTCTCGGCGACAAAGGTCTTGATCGTTTGCGGAGCCTTGTCTTCGGAAATCGTGCAGTCGCTTTTGGTCAGATGGGGAACCAGTTCGCCGCGCTTGTCCCTGACGGTGAAGAACAGATCGACCAGGTTCACGTTGAGCTTAAAGGTGGCCACCGATTGCTGGTCCGGTGGAGGAGGGGGCGCGGTGCTCACCGGCGGCGCGTCCGGAGAAGGAGCAAGCTGGGCCCAGCCGGCTGCGGGCAACCACAGCAGCGCGAACGAAAGTGCGGTAACTCCAAATCGGACACGCATGTTGGCGAATTAGACGGGCAAAGCGCGTCTAAGAGAGCATACCTCAATGCAAAAGACGGTGGACAGCGCAAAAGGACGGGAGCAACCTACGCGGACCGTGCGCGTCTGATACTCTGTGAGGTGTGCGAAGCCCGCCGCGCGGGTGGGGTCTGCGCGGAACGCGCTTGCCGGACGTAAACAGGCAGAGTGCGGGGTTTGGAGGAAGATTTCGCCGTGAAGCAGTGGGTTTCAGCAATCGCTCTGGCTGCGTTGATCGGTTTTGGTCTCCATGCGGGCAAGGCAACTCCGGCCCAGGCGCAGCAGTCCACTCCACCCGACACGCAGGTTCCTGTGCCCAACGCTCCCACCCCGCAGCAGGCGCAGCCGTTGCCCGGCGCGGAAGGGCCGATTATTCCTGGCAAAGGCGCGGAGCTGCCCGCGGCGCCACAGGGTTCTTCCACTTCCGCCCCTGCCGCGCAAGCCCCCGCGCCTCCGCCCGCTTCCAGCAGCCAGCCGCCGCCTCAGCAAAAAGACCAGGTGCAGACCACGCCTCCTGAAGAAGGCAGCGGAGCCCTGACGCGCTTTGTCGTCAATGTGAACTTCGTCGAAGTTCCCGTCATCGTAAAGGATTCCAAGGGAAATCCCGTTGCCGGACTTACTTTTCGTGATTTCCAGGTCTACGAAAACGGCAGGCGCGAGCCGCTGAGCCTCTTCAGCGTCGATCCGGAACCGCTCTCCATCGCCTTCGTGGTCGATCAGAGCCTGCCCTCCAACATTATGGAAAAGGTGAACGAATCGCTGGGCGCCATTCAGGGCGCGCTCACCCCCTACGATGAAGCAGCGGTGTTTACCTACAGCAATGGCTCCAAGGAGTGGACAGGCTTTACGGGCGCGCAGAGCGATCGCCTGCCGGCCGTCCTGTCGCTGGCCCAGGCAGCGGGGACCGACCCAATGGTGCCCATCAACACCGGGCCGCTGGCTGGTTGTCCGGTGTATGTGAACGGTAATTGCGCCGACCCCAACATCCAGCCCGGCCGCTCCACCGGGAACACCACCTTCATCACCATTCCCAAGGAAATTCACACCCTGAACGACGCCATTCTGGCGGCTGGCAAAGAGCTTTCTACGCGGCCCAAAGACCGCCGGCGCAT
>JASHTU010000202.1 GCA_030040395.1 Acidobacteriaceae bacterium | reverse complement strand
GGCGCGGCGAGCAGAAGACACAGCAGAGCAAGGGGGGTGCTCTTCATGGCGGGACTCCTGGTTATTGAACCGGCTCGGAAGGAGGGAAGCCGAAGATCGTGCGATGTGCAGCAATAAACCGCAAACGCTGATCGCTTGCAGGAGATGGTTCGCTCCCACGACTCAGAATCGAACCGGGAACCTATCATGGATGAATTTTTGTCGCGCTGTCAAGGGGGGCGCGGGGAAGGCATGACCGCTGCGACCCACACTCGCATCCCCGCGATGCCTGCGGCGGTCGTGTAGCTCCTCCTCTCTGCACGGAGAGAAAGTTTCCCCTCATCGCCGACGGGTGGGGGAAGGGGAAATCAAGGACCCAGGACGGCGCGAACTTCAGCAACTGCCGAGGCGCCGGACACCAGTTTCAGCACCTGCTTGGGCACGTTTGGTCCAACTTGCACCGGGAACTTCTGGCCTTTGACGGTCAAAGTTCCCTGGCCCGTCGGTGCGCCATAGAAACGATAGTCGCCGGTGGGGCCGGTGAAGTTGTTAAACGTTAACTGGCCCGCGGAGAGCGTCATCGGAGTATTTGCGACCGGTTGGCCGAGGTTGTCGACGATCGAGCCGGCGGCAATGACAGGAATGCCCGGCTCCGGAAAAGCGAACAGGAACGTGTGGAAGACCGTGTCCCAGTAGGTGAGCAGGTCAATGGGACCAGTGTACGAGGAGGAAGGAGCGCCAATGGTTGCCACGGCGCTGGCTGTGGTCCCGCTGGTGGTCGCGAGAGAATTTTCGATCGAATAGGTCAACTGGTCACTGACGGCCAGATTGAGGGCGCCGAGAATTGTGTCGCTCGCTTTGACTGTTACCGAATACTGCACCGTGGTTGCCGTGGTGGAAGTGTTCGTCACCTGGTTCGTTAAGGTCTCCACCTGGGGGTCCGGATCCGGCTGCTGACCGGCGGCCGGCGGCTCGTAGTTGAAACCATTGGGAACGGGAAGGTAGCGATTGGGGTCGATCGCCGCATTTGGGTTCAAAACTGCAATCGGCGGATTTGGGGACGCGGCGAAGGGATTGGTGGCCAGGATCTGGGCGAAGTCGGTCTCGGTCAGCCCGTAGCCTTTGGGCGGCGGGCCGGTGAGCGTTTCATAGAGGTCCTGGCGCATGGTGGAGGGGTTCTGAAGCTCCGAGACAAGGACGGACGGAGCAAACACTTCCCCGTTTCCGCTGACGCCCATTGACCATTGCACGTTGCCGTTTTGATCTACCTGAAAGTTGAGCTGCGGATTGAGCCACAGGTAGAACGTGTCGAAGCCATGGTCGATGCCGTCGGCATTATTGCCAAAAATCTGATTTGAGAAGCTGTCGGTTTCGGTGACCGCGATGGCGGAAGTATCTGCCTCGGTCAGAGAGAAGGAGATTCCGGCGCTCGCGCCGGTGCCGCTGCCGCCGGCGCCGCTTCCGCCGGTGCCGGTGCCGCTGCCGCTGCCGCCGGAACCGCTGCCGTCAGAGCCACCGCCGGAGCCAAGTGAGGCCGTCAGGCTCACAGTGTTATTCAGCGATTTTGTGATCGTATTAACGGTCCCGTTTGTGGTCGTGCCCGTGTAGGTGACACTCGATTTGCTGCTGCCGCCCGTGGTGCCGGGCGGTGCGTACACCAGGGTGAGTATCTGGTAACGCGGGTACACCGCGCCCGTGACCAACTCGACAGGCGTAAGCGTCGGCGCATGGCTGCTGGACTGGAGTTGCGTACCCACGCCCATCTGCGTGTTGGCTGACCAGGTAACTCCGTCCGAAGAGGTGCAGACCAGAACCTGGTTAGTGTCGTTGTTGGCGATGAACGAAAGGTAGAGCTTATTGTCGAACACTGCCAGACTGGGCGCCGTCTTGCTCGACTGCTTCACCTGCGTGTTGGCCGACCAGGTGACACCGTCCGCCGAGGAGCAGACCAGCACATCATTGGTGTCGTTATTGGCGATGAACGCCAGCCACAGCTTGTTGTCAAACACCGCAAGGCTGGGCGCGCTCTTGGTGGACTGGCCGACCTGCGTGTTGCCCGACCAGGTATCGCCGTCGGCCGAGGAGCAGATCAATAGGTCGTTGGTGGGATTATTGGCGACGAAAGCCATCCATAGCTTGTTGTTAAACACCGCAAGGCTGGGTGCCTGTGTGCTGGACTGACCCACCTGCTTGTTGGCTGACCAATGTGCGCCGTCGGGAGAGAAGCAAATGAGCAGATCGTTGCTGGGGTTATTGGCCACGAACGCCAACCACAACTGTTTTTTGAACAGGGCCATGCTGGGCGAGTTCTTGCTGGACTGACCTACCGGGGTGTTGCTCGCCTCCGGGGTGGCGCCTGACCAATGCACGCCGTCCGCGGACGTGCAGATGAGAAGGTCGTTGGAGGAGGCGTTGGCGACAAAAGCCAGCCAGAATTGAAAGTTGAAAAGGACCATGCTGGATGCATTCTTGCTGGACTGTCCAATCGGGGTGTTGGCTGACCACTTCACGCCGTCCGTAGAGGAACAGACGAGAAGGTCGTTGGTCGAGTTGTTGGCGACGAACGTCGCGGCTAGCATCGTTTGCATAGGTGGCTCCTAGCGTTCCTGCCCACCTGTTCGTTCCATCTTCACAAACAGCTCTTTTGGGGGAACATTTAAGTGTTGGTCACATAACTGCACTATTCTTTTGCCCGCCTACGCCGGCATTTTTCCGCATGCGGCGTGGACAAACGCACTGAAACGGAATTTCCTCTCCGCGTCCGCGCCAGTATTCCGCCGTCGCCTCCGGGGAAGCGGCCATGGCGCAAATTGGATTCAGGGTGGCCCGACAGGCAGGGGGGACGTGCCGTGCGACTACTTAACGCCTGAAATGGCCCAATGTCAAGGGATTTTCTGAGACCTCTCCAGTAACGCCGCTCTCTACTGCGAATATGCTTCGCCCCGGCCAGGCGACTTGCCAGCAGATTGCGGGCTAGGAGAAGCGGTGGAAATGGCGCGGGTTGGGGCGATGCTCAGCTTGCGGGCCGCGCCTCAAAGTACGCTTCGATCTCTTCGAGCGTCTTGCCCTTGGTCTCGGGCAAAAACAGCGCCGCGGTCAGCAGGTACACCAACGTGAAGCCGGCGAAGAGGAAGAACATCGACGAGTAGCCATACCGGCTCACAAAGGGGAGAAAAATCCCGGCCAGGGTTGTCGAAACCAGTTGGTTGATCACCAGCGCAATGCTCATCCCGTTGGAGCGGATGCGCGTCGGCATCAACTCCGAGAGCGCCAGCCACACGCACACCCCGGGCCCCACCGCGTAAAAGGCCATGAACGCGTAGAGGCCCAGAGCCACGATCCAGCCATGAGCCTCGCCGGGCACGCGGCCCACCAGAGCTTTATCGATCTTCAAGGGCGCGGTGCGCGCGGCGTCCAAATTTGCGAAGGGATCTTTGAAAAAAGCTTCCACCTTGTTGGTGGGAACGCAGCTCGCCCGAGTGATTTCAATGGGCGCGGTGGCGCGATCGTCGGAGCGGACATAACTGGTGGCCGCGGTGAAATCGCCGTAGGAATAAATGATGGCCAGTGAGGCGCGCCGGTCGTCAATGGCGCTGCCGACATAATGCGCGGCCGCCAGCAGCCTGCTCGCGGCCGCTTGGTCGAAGCGCAAGCTCAGTCCGTCGCCCGAACCCACCATGGCCTGCACCGCCGTGCGGCAATCCACGGTCGCGCTTTCCGTAGTCTTAAACAGGATCCCCACTGAGAGCAGGGATGCGATCACGCCGCTTGTGCCCAGCACCAGCAGGAACCGCCGGCCCTTGCGGTCCACCAGCATCATGCCGATGGTAGTGATCAGAAAGTTGACCATCGTGAAGATCACGTAGCCCCAATGCGCATAGAGATCGTTGAGCCCGCTCTGCAGAAGAATGCCGGTGTTGTACCCGATAATCGAGTTCACCCCGGTGGCCGTGTTGCAGAACAGGATGACGCACGCCAGCACAAACGGGATCACGTACTTGCGCCGCAGCAGCGAATCCCTGACCTTCCCGCCGATCTTCTCGCCTCGCGTGGCCTCGGCGGCGTGAGCCGTTGCCTCCATCTCTTCGAGCTCCAATGCGGCCAGCTCCGGGCTACGCGAGCGCCGCAGCGCAGCGTAGGCGCGCTCCTTGTCGCCGCGGCGGAAGAGCCAGCGCGGCGACTCGGTCACCAGCAGGCTTCCCAGCACAAAGAGGGCGCCGGGGGGTAGAGAAACCCAGAAGATCCTGCGCCACGCCTGGTCTTTGAAATGGAACAGGGTCGCGGCGTCGGCAGCCCTCGCTACCGCTTCCACGCGATAGCTGAAATAAATGCCGAACAGCGCGGCGGCTACGATTCCCAGCGTCAGCATCCACTGGAATATGCCCGTGCCTTTGCCGCGGTTTGAAGCCCCCAGGCATTCGGCAAGGTAGAGCGGAACCACCACGCCCACCAGGCCCGCGCTGACACCCTGGAGGAGGCGCCCGGAAAACAGCGGGCCGTAGCCGTGCGACAGAGCGATCACCGGAATGCTCAGCACGAAGGTGAGGCCGCTGAGAATCATCAGCCGCTTGCGCCCCATCCAATCCGCAAGCAGGCCGGCGAACAGGGTAGAAAACACGCTGCCCAGCAGCACCGCCGCCACAACCACCGAAAGCTGCGCGGCGGTCAGCCCCGATGTGGCTTCCAAATACGGCAGCGCCCCACCGATAATACCTACGTCGATGCCGTAAAGCAGGCCACCAAGCCCGGCGACCAGGAGGAGAATCGTATTATAGCGGCGCGTCGAGGCGGATTCGAAGGCATGAGCAGCGCTTGTTGAGCCGGTGGCGGCCATTTGGGATCCTTCCTCTGTCTCTCTCACTGCTTTCGGTGCAGCGCAGCGTCTCAACGATCAACGGGTGGCGGAAGTCTGGTTTTTGAAAGGCCAAGATTTGCGTCGTGCCGTATGGTCTCAGGAATCGATGAGGGTCTCGGCCCCTGAGGATTGGCTTTTCCAAAATCCCCGCTCTGCCACAAACTGTGAGCTGAAGTAACCGCGCCAACTTAGTCTACAATGATCGTATCGGATTCAAACGCTCATTTTTTGGGCTGCAACCAAGGAGGGTCGCTTTTGATGCTGCGCCTCGATCGTTCTCCCACTTTCCCATTCCCATTCGGCCCCAGAACCGGGCCTTTTGCTCTCCGATTCTTTGCCTTGGCGGTTCTCGTCCTCTGTCTCAGTTTTGCCGTTCCCCCCGCCGCCCCGGCTCAGAGCCAGCCGCAAGTCCAGAATCAGCTTCAGTCGCACCTGCTGCCTGCGCCGCGCGAAGCCAATCTCGACGGGCAAACGGATCTGCCGGCGAGAGTCATTGTGGATGTGCCCGGGCGCGCGCCGGAAGACCAATTTGCCGCGCACGATCTCGAAGACGCCCTCAAGCAGCTTACTCCGGGCGGCTCCGCCGTTGGCCTCTACCGCGTTACCTTGTTGCGCACCGGCACGCCTGAAGCCAAGACTGTTCTTGCGCGCAACAAGCTGGCCTTCGATCCGGCCATGGAATCGGAGGGTTATGCGCTGGCCATCGGCTCTCACGAGGCCTACATCGTGGGCGATACCGGCTCCGGCGTGTTTTACGGCGTGCAGACCTTCAAGCAGTTACTTCCGCTTCCCGGGCAACCCCGCGTCCTGCCCACCGGCACGGTCCGCGACTGGCCCGCCATGCAATACCGCGGCATCGACGACGATCTCTCCCGCGGGCCGTTCCCCACCCTCGATTTCCAAAAGCACCAGATTCGCGTCTTCGCCTCCTTCAAAATCAACATTTATTCACCGTATTTTGAAAATACCCTCCTTTATCCCGGCCAGCCCTTGTCCGCGCCGCCGGGCAGCTCGCTCACCCCCGCTGAGGTTGCGGATCTGGTGGCCTACGCCCGCCAGTATCACGTCACCATCGTGCCCGAGCAGGAGGCTTTCGGCCATCTCCACCAGGTGCTCAAATACGACCTTTATCAGGACGACGCCGAGACTCCGCACGGCGACGTTCTCGCGCCCGGCCAGCCCGGCAGCCTGCCCCTTATCAAGGATTGGTTCACCCAAATCGCGCAAGAGTTTCCCTCCCCGTTTATCCACATCGGGGCCGATGAAACCTTCGATCTCGGCCTCGGTCGCACCCACGATCAGGTGGAGCAACAGGGCTACGGCCCTGTGTATGTCTCGTTCCTCAAGCAGATCCACGACACCCTTGCGCCGCTCCACCGGCGGCTCCTCTTCTGGGGCGACATCGGCGACGAAAACCCCGACGCCGTCTCTGCACTGCCCAAAGACATGATCGCCGTGCCTTGGGACTACTGGGATTCGACGGGCTTCGACAAGCTCATCCAGCCGTTCTCCAAGAACGGCATTCAAACCTGGGTCGCGCCCGGCGACGCCAACTGGAACGAGGTCTATCCGGTAGAAAGAACCGCGCTTTGGAATATTCAAGGCTTTATCAGCGACGGTCAGCGGTTGGGCTCGACCGGAGCCCTCACCACGGTTTGGAACGATGACGGCGAAGGACTCTTCAACATGGATTGGTACGGCGTCCTTTTCGGCGCGGCGGCTGCGTGGCAGCCCGGCGCCAGCAACATCGCCAACTACCAGGATGCCTACGCCCAGGATTTTCATCGCGATCCATCTGGCGACATCAACGCCGCCGAAAAGGAGTTGATGGCTTCCCAGGGAGACATCGTGAACGCCAAAACCGGCATGTCCAGCGACACCCTCTTCTGGCTCGATCCCTGGAGCTCGCAGGGCCAGGAGGCTTCAGCCAAGTTGCTGCCCATGGCCCAGGACCTGCGCGTACACGCCGAAAAAGCCATTGTTCTGCTCGCTCAGGCGCGACAGCAAAATTTTGGGCTGGGCGAACCCGACGCCGTCACGGCCATGGATTTGGGCGCGCGCCGCCTCGACCTCATCGGGATGAAGTTCGAGCTCGCCAATGAAATCGCCACTTCCTACGCCCAGATTCTGCCCCACCAGCACGACAAGACCCAGCAAAAGACCATCAACAATCAGCTCGACGAAATCAGCAGCAACGTGGGCCGCTGCCAGGACTTGCGCGATGCGTTTTCGGCGCTGAAAGGCGAGTACAGCCAGGTCTGGCTCAGCGAGAACCGCCCTAATTGGCTGAACAATGTCACCGTCCGGTACGATTTGGCCATCGACCGCTGGCAGCAGCGGGCCAACGCCTTTGCGGCCGGGATTCGCGACTGGAACAACGGCAAGGATCTGCCCGCTCCCGCGTCCCTGGGATTGCCTTCCGTCGCCCCTGAAGGATCCGCGCCTTCCTCCGGACCCTCCTCCGGGCCAACGTCCGGGCGTTGAAAATTCAACCGCCGGGAATGACCGTAACTCTTGGCGTCCGGCGCCGGGTGGAGGCACGGTTCAAGATGGGTGAGAATGCCCTCAACCGCGAGTAGACAGCGCGCGCGCAACGCACTGCAAAACCAGTTGCGACTGTTCCAGGAGTGACTGCTCAAATCCGCCATCCCGCTGAGAAGCACAGCGGGTGTACGCTTACCAGCAAGAATGGCGGTTCGCTGTGGCCGACTGCGTGCCGAAAATGGTTGACGGAACACGCAGCATGAGTGTTATGACAACGTGGGGGGATCCTGGCGATCTGTTATCCCGGCTGGGACCACCAAGGCCTGGAGCGGTGGAGTGGCCCTGGCCTTCTGGTTTTGGCGCAAATCCCAGCCGCCCCAATCAACTCGAGATCGAAACGACGACGCTACGGCCCGGTGAGGACATCATTGTGGGCAGAAGACTTTGTCAAGTATTGTCCGCTGCAAGGAAGGCGTCGCAGGTGGCGCTTTCCTAACGTAGTAAGTCTTAGAAACTCCGAATGGAGGAACCATGGGAACTAAATTCTTAGCCAACCGAAGAAACTTTGTGAAGTGGGCTGCTGCCCTGCCCTTGCTGGCCCAGATCAATGTTCAGGAAGCGTTCGGCGCGGGCTGGAGCGCGGTGGAGAGGCGAGCAAAGGAAAATATCTACACGCGTCTCGGCGTCAAGCCGCTGATCAACGCGCGCGGCCCATGGACCTATATCAGCGCCACCCTCGAGCTGCCTGAAGTAAAGGCCGCTCAGGAAGAAGCATCGCTGCATTTCGTGAACATCTTCGATTTGCAGCACGCGGTCGGAAAACGGCTGGCCGAGCTGACGGGGGCTGAATCCGGCATGATTACGTCCGGCGCCGCGGGCGCAATCGCTTCGGCAACAGCGGCCTGCATTGCCGGCAGCGACCCGGAGAAAATCTGGCAATTGCCGGATACGACCGGGCTTAAAAATGAGGTCATCATGCTGGGCGGCCGGATCTCCTTCGATAGCGCCATCCGGCTGGCAGGCGGCAAGCTCGTGGTGATTGGGAATTCACCCGAAGAACTCACAAAAGCAATCACCGGCAATACAGTGATGATCTACACCCAGTCCTGGGCACATAGAAGCCCGGATCAGATGAGTGTATTCACCAAGGATCTTGCCATTGCCAAGGCTGCCGGGGTGCCCCTGCTGCTGGATGATGCTGCAGGAATCCCTCCTATTGAAAATATAAAATTGTGGGCCAAGCTGGGCTGCGATCTATACACCTTCAGCGGCGGAAAAGGGTTGTGCGGTCCACAGTGCAGTGGTCTTCTCCTGGGACGGAAGGACCTCATTGAGGCAGCCCTCTACAATTCCAGCCCGTGGGAAGGCGCGGTATGCCGGCCCATGAAAGTGGGCAAGGAAGAGATTATGGGGTGCTTGGCCGCTGTGGAGGCATGGTTCAAGATGGATGAGAATGCCCTCAACCGCGAGTGGGCAGCGCGCGCACAACGCATTGCTAAATTAGTTGAGACAGTTCCAGGAGTGACGGCTAAAATCCGCGAACCCGCTGGGAAGAACACGGGGCATGCGCTTAACGTTTCGTGGGATGAGCAGGGATGGCGGTTCACGGTGGCCGACTGCGTCCAGCAAATGCTTGAAGGAACACCCAGCATCAGTGTTATGACAACGTGGGGAAATCCCAGCGACGTGTTATCCCGGGCGGGACCACCGAAGCCTGGGTCCGTGGAGTGGCTCTGGCCTGGTGGCTTTGGAGCAGATCACAGCCGCCCCAATCAACTGGGGATCGAAACAACGATGCTGCAGCCCGGCGAGGACATCATTGTGGGCAGAAGACTTTGTCAAGTGCTGACCGGTGCAAGGAAGGCGTCTCAGGCGGCGCTTTCGCAGCGTCCGGAACGCTCCAAATCTGCAGTTCGTTTGCAAGGAGACTAGAACCAGTCTCATAAATATCTGAGGAGCATGTGGAGACAGGCGAGATGAACGAACCCGAGGAAATTGTCGATGTGATACTCCCAACGGGTGACCAGTCTGCGGAAGTTGTGCATCCACGCGAACAGTCGCTCCACTTTCCAGCGTCGCCGGTAGCGGCGCAGCTTGCGACCGTCTTGA
>JASHTU010000201.1 GCA_030040395.1 Acidobacteriaceae bacterium | reverse complement strand
ACCGTGCTCTGCAACAGCGAAAGCCTGCGCTGCCAGGCGTTGGCCCTCCGCGTGGCCCCGGCCGGCAAACTCTGCGTCCTGGGCGACGGCAGCAGCAACGGCGTCGATACGGAGCGCTTTTCCCCGGGACCGGCAAATCCGCGCCCGCGGCTCGGCATTGATCCCGACGCTCTGGTCGTGGGCTTCGTGGGCCGGCTCACGCGCGACAAGGGCGTTCCCGAACTCATTGATGCCTTCGAAGCCATCTTGCTTGCTGAGCCACGCGCGCGCCTCCTGCTGGTGGGTTGGTTCGACGCTTCGGAGGATGCGCTCAGCGTCGCGTTGCGCGTCTACATTCTCACTCATCCGCAGATTCACTGTACCGGCTTTGTTACCGACACCGCGCCCTACTACCGCGCAATGGACCTGCTGGTTCTGCCCACTTGGCGCGAGGGCTTTCCCAACGTGGTTCTTGAAGCTGCAGCTACCGGCATTCCCGTTGTCACCACGTTGTGTACGGGCTCACGCGACTCGGTCGTTCCTGAAGTCACCGGCCTGCTCATCCCGCCCGGCTATCCCGAGGCCATCTGCGAAGCGGTTCTCAAGCTGCTCCGCGATCCCGGTCGCCGTCTCCGGATGGGCCGGGCTGCGCGCGCCTGGGTCTTCGACCGCTTTGTCGATGAGCGCGTTCTCGGCCTCACCGCTCAGTGGTACCGCGGCTTGCTTGATACTCCAAAGGCGCCTGCAGCCATGCAAAGTGCTGGGATAGAATCCACCTATCAAGCCGACTGAAGCGGCTCGTCTTCATCCGCTTGTTTCCTTTCCGTCTGAAAATCGTCCCAGTTTTAGAGGAAGCGGAGTTTGTCCGCGTCCGGGTTCCCCTTGACCCGCTCGTACTCCATCGACTGAAGACCAGGAGATCGACCTTCAATGAACCCACCGCGGCGGTTGCCGCCAATCTGGCTGATGGGCCTGACCAATTCGCTATTCGGTTTGATGGGCGGATTCGCCGTGGTCACGCTGCCGGAAATGCTCGCGGCCCAGGGCATTCCAGGAGGCCACATCGCGGCCATCACCGCGGCCATCCTTTCGCCGAGTTTCTGGGTCCTTGTGCTGGCGCCCATGCTCGACGTGCGCCTCAGCCGCAGAAGCTACGCGCTGCTGTTCGGATTTCTGGCCGCCGCGGCGGTGGGCTTTACCGTCTTCGACCACCGCCGTCCCGCGCTGGTGGAAGCGGTGATGATCGCCGGCTACTTGGCCGCCAACCTTTTCCAGGGCGCGGCCGGCGGCTGGATGGGCAGCCTTATCCACAAGGAGCAGGACAGCCGCCTCGGCGTATGGTTCGCCGTGGCCAATACCGGCGCCGCCGGCCTCATGATGCTCTTCGCCGGCGCCGCAGTGCGCCGCTTTTCGCCCGCTGTTGCCGGTTTGCTTGTCGGCGGAGCGATGCTCGCGCCCATGCTGCTCTTCCTGGCCATTCCTGCTCCCGGCCCCGACCGCCGCTTGGCGCGGGAAAGCTTTGGCCGCTTCTGGGCCGAAGTGGCTTCATTGCTCAAACAGCGCGAAGTCCTCGTCGCGCTGGCCTTGTTTCTTCTGCCCTCGGCTTCGTTCTCGCTGACCAATGTGCTGGGTGGCGTGGGCAGGGATTATTCCGCCAGCCAGCGCACCGTAAGCCTCTTTGCCGGCGCGGGTACGGTCCTGGCTGGTCTCGCCGGCAGCTTTCTTCTGCAACCCCTGGCCAAGCGCTTTCCCTTGCGCCCGCTCTATCTCGGCATTGGCTTTGCCGGGGGCCTGTTTACGCTTACCCAGCTTGCTTTGCCGCGCGCGCCGTGGAGCTTCGGCCTGGCCATCACCGGCGAAAACCTCTTCCAGGCCCTCGCTTTCGCCACCGGCAACGCCATCAGCTTCGAAGTCATCGGCCCGGAAAACCCGCTCGCCGCCACACTATTCACGCTCTTCATGGCCGCGGCCAACCTACCCATCGTGTGTATGGCTTATATCGACGGCCGCGGCTACGACTTGGACGGTGTCATGGGTAGCTTTCTCACCGACGCCGTCATCAGCATCGCGGTCTGTTTGTTCCTCAGCTGGGGCTTGCCGCGCTGGCGTCGCGGCTGTGGAATCCACGCCCATGGGGTGGCGCTGGAAAAGAGCGCCGGCTGAGGCGCCGACCTGGTTTCCCAGGTGCCGCTGCGCTTTTTTGGAGCAGCAGGTCAGCGAAGGCGGAGCCAACGCCGCCGGCGCGACCCTGCGCGCGCGCAGCCGCTAAAAGCCCGCGCCCCTTAAGAGCCGATCGCGCTGGCCCGGAGCCTTTTACTTCACAGATGCGACTGTGATGGTGTTGCCCTTGAGCGAGCCCTCGATGGTCACCGTCTCGCCGGCGTGGGAGACGATCGCCGACTGGTTGGCGATCTTGTAGACCGTTCCGTCATCCGTGACCAGCACCGCCGGCGAGCCGCCCTTGATGCACTTTTTTGCGCAATCGGCGTTGCCTTTCATGCCGGCCATCTTTGAGCAACTCTGGTCCATGACGAAGCCCGTGAACTCCGCAGCCATGGCGTTTGCAGCCAGGCCCATGACGACGAATGCGATGGCGATGGTTTTCTTCATTGCGCCTCCGTTGCGCGGGGAATGGAGAATCAAGAACGACTATACAGGAGTCAATGTAAATTTCGCGATAAAACGAAAGCCCTCACGCCTTTCCGGACCGCATCTTGGGATTCGCTCTCCTCAGCGCGCGCCCAAATCCACCGTGAACAAGCGAAACCGGCTGGGAATTCCGGCTTTTCATCGACCCGATCCGGCGCCCACGCTTCAATCGGCCGCAGTGGCTTTTTCGTCCGTGAGTTTCGGCCGCGATTTGGCGGCGCGGCGCTGAGGAATCGCGTCCAGATCCGTTTTCCCTTCGGCCAACTGAATCAGAAAATCCTGGCTCGAAAACGGCGGCGCGTCCTTATACAGCTTGCTGGCCCGAACATACCCCCCATCGGGCTGCTGAATGCGCGCTTTCACCGTGTCCGCCAAATATGCGGGCAAAATCTCGTCGTGAATGCGCGCCAGCGCCGCCGGGTCGCGCACCGGAAACACCACCTCGCAGCGCTCGAACAGGTTGCGCGGCATCCAGTCGGCCGAGCCGATGTATACTTCGTCGTTGCCGCCATTGGCAAAGTGGAAGATGCGGGAGTGCTCTAAAAACCGGCCCACGATCGACCGCACCCGGATCCTGTCCGACAATCCCTTCACCCCGGGCCGCAAAATCGACAGCCCGCGCACGATCAGATCCACCTCCACGCCCGCCTGCGAAGCCTGATACAAAGCCTCGATCACCGAGGGCTCGAGCAGTGAGTTCATTTTGGCCACGATGTGCGCAGGCCGGCCTGCCCGCGCGTGCTCCTGTTCCCGCCGGATGAGGCGCAGAAAGCTCTCCGCCATGGTTAGCGGCGCCACCAGCAGCGGGCTGTAGTCGTCGATCTCCGCGTGCGCGGTCAGGTAGTTGAACACCATGTGCACGCGTTCGGTGATCTGCGGGTCCGAGGTCAGCAGGCTCAAATCGGTGTAGAAGCGCGCGGTCACCGGATTGTAATTGCCGGTGCCCAGATGGCAGTAGCGGCGCGTCACCCCGTCTTCGTCGCGCCGCACCAGCATGGCCAGCTTGCAGTGCGTCTTCAGGCCCACCACGCCGTGAAACACCTGCACCCCGGCGTCTTCCATGCTGCGCGCCCAGCGGATGTTTGAGGCCTCGTCGAAGCGCGCCATCAGCTCCACCACCACCACCGCTTCCTTGCTCGCGCCGGCCTCGGTCAGGGCCCGAAACATCGGCGAGTCGTGGCTGGTGCGGTAGAGCGTCTGTTTCATGGTCACCACCGCCGGGTCCTGCGCCCCCTGCTGCACAAAATCCACCACCGGATCGTAAGAGTCATAGGGATGATGAAGAAAAATGTCGCGATGGCGCAGCTCATCGAAGATCCCCGTGGATTTGCGGCTCAATAGCAGGGGCTTCGGGGTGAACGGCTGAAATTTCAGGTCCGGACGCTCGACATCGTCGTAAAAAAACATCAGCCGCGACAGGTTTACCGGGCCGTCGGTGCGAAACACCTGGCTCTCTTCCAGTTCGAAGTTCACCCGCAGCCGCTCCACGATCTCCGCGTCGGCGCCCTTCTCAATCTCCAGCCGCACCGCGTCGCCCTTGCGCCGGTTATGCAGCTCCACGCGGATCGTCTCCAGCAGCGATCGCGCCTCCTCCTCTTCGAAATAGAGGTTCGAGTTGCGCGTCACCCGGAACGCCGCTTGCGCCAGCACCTCGTAGCCGCGGTACATGCCGGCCAGGTGTTGCGCGATCAAGTCCTGGAGCAGCAGATAATCGCTGCCCCCGTCACCGGCCGGCAGCCGTACAAATCGCGGCAGCGCCCGCGGCACCGTCACCACTCCCAGCACCTGCGGACCGGAACTTCGCCGCTTGGCCCTGAGCAGCAGCGCCAGGCACAGCGCCTTGTTGATCACGCGCGGAAACGGGTGCGCCGGGTCGATCGAGATTGGCGTCAGCAGCGGATCGACCTCGCGCTGAAAGTAATCCTTGGCAAAGCTCCGGGCTTCGCCATCCAGTTCCTCCCACTCCAGCAACCGGATGTTCTTTTTGCGCAGGTCGGGAAGCAGATGCTCGTTCCAGCAGCGGTACTGCGCGGCCACAAAGTTGTGGATGTCGGCGGTCAGCCCCGCCAGCGATTCGTCGGGTCGCAGCCCGTCATACCCGGGCTCCCGGTAGCCGTCTTCGATGCGCTGCATCAGTCCCGCCTGGCGCACTTCCACGTACTCGTCCAGGTTCGATCCCGTGATGGCCAGAAACTTCACCCGTTCGAGCAGCGGGTTCGTGGGGTCTTCCGCTTCTTCGAGAACGCGCCGGTTGAACTCCATCCAGGAGTGGTCCCGGCCGTTAAAGAGCTTGATTTTCGTGTTGCTTTTCGTCATGTTCCGCCGTCGCGATGGATGGGCGGCGCCGTGTTGGCAGTCTACAGCGTTTCCCCCGCCGCCGGGTACGCCTCGCGCCAATTCTCGATGAAAAGATTCCCGCCTTGACGGGGCGGTGCGGACATGGGCATCGGCGCCCACCGCCAACGCCCGCCGCCGGACAGGGATCCGTGCTCTCCATTCCCATCGCGAGAACGGCCGACCCCGCCGGCAGACGCCGATTTTCCAGATATTTGCGCGGCCAGATCATCCGGCCCGCTCCTCGCGTTCGATAAACTACATTTCAGAACCGCGACGCACTTTTCACGCATCCATTTGAGGGTACAGCCATTCTGGAGTACGGCCATTCTGAAGCGATGGGTTCGCCGCGAATTAAGCAAGGGTGATTTTGCTGAAGCATTCCAACAAGAACACAATACGTCCCTGCGTGAGCAGGCTTTTGCTGGCGTTGGCCGGGTTAGCTCCATTCACGGCGGCGCAGACCCCTCAGGCTCCCGCCGGGCCGGCCCCGACCGCAAGCAGCTTTCAAGGCAGCGTGCCCAAAGGCCAGGTGTCGCCGCAACCCATCCCGCTCTCTCTCGACGACGCCATCCAGCGGGGATTGCAAACGAATCTGGGCATTATTCTAAGCGGAACGCAGACAGCGGCGGCGCGCGGCCAGCGCCTCGGCCAGTTGCAGGCTCTGTTACCCTCGGTCGACTTCACCGCCAAGGAGACCGCCATGCAGGTGGATCTGCCCGCCGAGGGTTTACGGCTACCCGGCATCCCCAAGGTCATTGGTCCTTTCGGCTATACGGATATTCGCGCCTCGCTCAGTTGGTCGCTCCTCGATCTGCCCGCGCTGCGCAATTATCTGGCCGCGCGTGACAACTTTGGCTCCGCCCAGCTATCGGAGCAGGATGCGCGCGATATGGTGGTCTTGACGGTGGGCAACGCCTACCTGTTGGTGCTGGCCGATCAGACCCGCATCACCAGCGTGGAAGCGCAGGTTGCCACATCCAAAGTTTCGCTCGATCAGGCCATCGCTAATCACCAGGCGGGAACCGCACCGCTGCTCGACGAACTGCGCGCGCGCGTCGACTACCAGACGCAGGAACAGGAGTTGATCGTCTCCCGCGACGCGCTCGAAAAAGATAAGCTGGCCTTGGCGCGCACCATCGGCCTCCCGTTGGCGCAGCAATTTACCTTGACCGACACCACGCCCTACGCGGCCTTCGACCAGATGAACGTGGACGCCCTGATTCGTCAGGCCAAGGAAAATCGCAAAGATCTGGCCTCCCTGGTGGAGCAAACCGAGGCCGCCGAACAACAGCGCATTGCGGCCAGGGACGAGCGCCTGCCCACCGTGAAAATCGACACTGATTACGGCGACATCGGCACCACCTTGGGCCACTCGCACGGCACCGTGGACGCCAGCGCATCGCTCAGCGTTCCGGTCTTCAAGGAATACGCCCTGCGTGGCGACGCCGAGCAAGCGCAGGCGCAACTCGACACCGCGCGCGCCCAGTTGAGCGATAAACAGGCGCAGATCGAGGCCGACGTCCGCGACGCGCTGCTCGATATCGCTTCCTCACAGCGGCAGGTCGAGGTCGCTCGCTCCACCGTCGACCTCGCCAATGAGGAGCTTACGGAAGCGCAGCAACGGTACACCAACGGAGTCAGCGACAACCTGGCCGTCAGCCAGGCGCAGCAATCGGTGGCGCAGGCCAACGATCAGTACGTCGCCAGCCTCTATCGCGACAATGTGGCTAAGCTCAGCCTGGCGCGGGTGCTGGGGGCGGGGCAGAACTACAAGACCTATTTGGGAGGGAAGTAACGTGGCGGAAACCTATCCAACACCGGCCGAGGCCGAACCGGCTGCCGATACTGAAGTTGCGCCGCCCCCAAAGCGTCGCAGGGGCCTGATTGTCGCGCTCGTCGCGGTTGCCGTCCTTGTCGCTCTCGGCATCTGGTGGCGCTCCACCTATAGCGAAGACACTGACGACGCGCAAATCAACGGCCATCTCATCCAGGTGAGCTCGCGCATTGCCGGGCACGTGATCCGCGTCGACGTCGAGGAGAACCAGATGGTGAAGCGCGGCGATCCCATCGTCGAACTCGACCCCAAGGACTTTCAGGTCGCGGTGGAAAACGCCGAAGCGGCGCTAGCCAGCGCCAAGGCCAATGCCGTGGCGGCCAGGGTTAACGTGCCGATCGTCACCGTCAACACCGGCAGCAATCTGCGTTCCGCAAACGCCGATGTCAGCGGAGCCACTGCCGCCGTCGAACAGGCCCAGCAGCAACTCGACGCCGCCAAGGCCAAAGTGGCCCAGGCGCAAGCCAACAATTTCAAGGCCCAGTCCGATCTGACGCGCTACCGCCCGCTGGTTGCACAAGACGTGATCAGCAAACAGCAGTTTGACGCCGCCGTCGCCACCGCCGACGCCGATAAAGCCGCCCTGGCCGACGCCCAGGCCAGCCAGGAAGCCGCGGCCGACCAGGTGCGCGTGGCCCGCGAGCGGCTGACCCAGTCGCAAGCCTCCCAGCGCTACGCTCAGACCGGTCCCCAGCAGGTGGCCGCGCAAGATGCGCACGCCAAACAGGCCGAAGCGCAGGTGCAGCAGGCCCAGGCCCAGCTCGATCAGGCCAGGCTGAACCTGAGTTACACCATAATCGTCGCGCCGGAGGCCGGCATCATCACGCGCAAAAGCGTGGAAATCGACCAGAACGTCTCCGCCGGCCAGAATCTGCTCACTTTGGTTTCTCTTGAAGGCTTGTGGGTGACGGCGAATTTCAAAGAGACCCAGCTCCGCCACATGCGCGCCGGGCAGAACGTCCAGATCCACGTCGACGCCACCGGCAAGGACTACGCGGGACGCGTAACCCAGATCGGCGGAGCCACCGGCTCGGTGCTCAGCCTGTTTCCGCCGGAAAACGCCACCGGCAACTACGTCAAAGTGGTGCAGCGCGTCCCGGTGCGCGTCGACTTCACCAACCTCGCCAAGGAAGACCCCCACCAGGAGCTGCGCCCCGGTTTATCCGTCGAGCCGAAGGTCTGGGTCAAATAGGCGCCTTCCCGGCGTTCAATCCGTCACGCAACTGCGCCGCGGTGTTCGCGCACCTAACGCACGGTGTGCCCGCGGCCGTCGCGCGTCTCGTTGCCATGGAAGTTGGATACATGGCCCGCACGATGCTTTGGAGCCGCCTTCTCGCCGCGCCCCGGTAACTGCCCGTGGTAGCCGTGTTGCGGATCGTAATGGTTATCGACATGCCCTTGGAAGTGCGCCGGTCCGTGGTACCATGGCCCCGAGCCGATGAAGACGCCGCCACGGAACCACCCCGGCCCGTAATACCCGTATGGAGCGCAATTGTAGGGCGCGTAATCGAAGTACCCGTACGGACACACCGGTTCCGGCCCGTATTGCACGCCGAAGCCGACCGGGGGCCTAGGCTGCGCGCAGCCAAAAAGCAGCAGGGTCGGCGTGATAAGAAAAAAATACTTGAATCGTGACATGGTTAGAACTCTCCCGAACCGGGATCTGACCGCGGTTTGACACGCTGCTGCTAAGCAGCCCGCCCACAACTCAGATGTAGGGAAAAAAGGAATGGATGCCGGAGGGGAACGGGCGAAACGCCCTACATAGCCCGGAAAGCGCCCCGCGCAGTCTCTATCCCGCGAACGCCATCACCAAGTGGTTGACCGTGAACGCCGCGCCATAGGCCAGCGCCAACATGTAAAGAAACTGGATCGCGGGCCACTTCCAGCCGTTGGTTTCGCGCTTCACGATGGCGATCGTCGAGGTGCATTGCATGGCGAAGGCGAAAAAGATCATCAGCGCCAGCGCCCCGCCCAGCGTCAGGTCGTGGTGCAGCGCGGTCTGCAAATTTAGCGCCTGGGTGCTGGGGTCGGCCCCGTATAGCGTGCCCATGGTGCTCACCATCACTTCCCGCGCCAGCACGCTCGACAGCAGCCCAATCCCGATCTTCCAGTTGAAGCCCAGCGGCGCAATCGCCGGCTCGATGAAATGCCCCAGCCGCCCGATGAGGCTGGTCGCAAGGCTGGGCGCAGAGGCCAGTCCGCTGGCGGTGTGAATCACGGGCAACTGGGCCAGCACCCACAGCGCGATGGTCACGCCGACGATGATCTTGCCCGCGTTCTGCAGGAAAATTCGCGCGCGGTCCACCAGCCGCAAGCTGAGCGAGAGCAACGTAGGCATCCGGTACTGCGGCAGCTCCAGAATGAACGGCGTGTCGCTGGATTTGAGGATCGAGCTCTTAAGCAGCCGCGCCGTCGTGAATGCGGCCACAAAGCCGGCCACATACAGCCCCAGCATCACCAGAGCCTGCAGCCCGATGAGGCCGTGGAGATAGTAGCGCCCGGGCACGAAAGCCGCAATCAACAGCAGGTACACCGGCAGCCGCGCGGAGCAGGTCATGAACGGCGTCACCAGAATCGTAGCCAGCCGGTCGCGTTTATTCTCGATGGTGCGCGTCGCCATGATCGCCGGAACCGCGCAGGCGTAAGCGGAAAGCAAAGGGATGAAAGCCTTGCCGTTGAGCCCGATCGACCTCATGGCGCGATCCGCGATCAGCGCCGCCCGCGCCAGGTAGCCGGAGTCTTCGAGAATGCCGATAAACAGAAACAGCAGCAGAATCTGGGGCAGAAACACCAGCACTGAGCAAATGCCCTTCCACACCCCGTCGAGCACCAGCGACTGAATCCACCCCGCCGGCAGCAGCGGCCGCGCCAAGCCGCCCATGCGCGCCAGCACATCGCCGAATCCATCTGAAAGCGGCTGGCCGATGGAGAAAACCACCTCGAAGACGGCGACCACCACCAGCAAAAACAAGAGCGGTCCCCAGAAGCGGTGCAGCAGAACGTCATCGATCCTGCGGCTGTTTTCGGCCGACAGCGGAGCTTGATAGCCGGTGCGGCGGCTCACCTGCGCCGCCCAGGTGTGCGTGCTCGCCGCATTGCCAACCACCGGCAGGGTTAGCGGCTTGGCGTGCAAAGCATGGCCATTTTGCTGATTCAAAAACAACGGCACCGCATCGACGCCCGTTCCCCGCACGGCGCTGATCTGCGCCACCGGCGCGCCCAGCTCCCGGGCCAGCTTGAGGGTGTCGATCTGTCCACCCCGCGCCTCCATCAGGTCGCTCATGTTCAAGAGCACCAGCGTGGGCAAGCCTACCGCCAATACCGGCGCGGCCAGCATCAGTTGCCGGGTCAAGTGCAACGAGTCCAGAACCAGCAAAACCGCGTCCGGCTTGGGCGTCCCCGGCATCCGCCCGCGCAGCACGTCCACGGCAACTCGCGCGTCTTCTGAATACGGGGTCAGCGAATAAATCCCCGGCAAATCGATCGCCGTCAGGTCGTCGCGCCCCACGCCGGCCATCAGGCCCATCCGTTGCTCCACAGTGACGCCGGGATAATTTGCAACCTTCTGGCGAAGTCCGGTCAGGCGATTGAAAAGCGTGGATTTACCCGAGTTAGGCGGTCCGACCAGGATGATGGTCTTCAGCCCTCCCTCAGCGGGAGAACTCGGCGGCGGAACAAATTCAGGCGTCGAGCAACAACTGTTCAATGCGCCACCTCAGCCAGCTCAGGAGCCATCTTGGAAGCTGATTCGGAATCTAATTCGGAATCTAATTCGGAAGATTCGGAAACTTCGGTCTGGGCCCGTTCTTCGGTCTCGGCCGCGTCCAGATGCCGCACGCGGATCGCCGATGCGGTTTCCCGGCGCAGCGCAATCTCCAGCCCGTCCACGTGATAAACGGTGGGATCGCCCGCCGGTGCGCGTCGCAACGCGGTTACCAGTGCATTTGGAACAAAACCCATGTGCATCAGGTGATTCTGAACCGTCTCAGGCAAATCGAGAGCGATCAGAACCCCGCTCTCACCCACCCCTAACTCGCTCAATACGCTCACCCGCCGGACTCCCGTGGGCCGCCGGAAGGGCAGCACCCTCAAAATACGACCGGTTTGGTCGGAATTCAGTATACGGCCAATCGCCTCGGGCCTGCAAATGCTGGATTTTGTGAGGTCGTTGGTTCGCTCGGTTCCCACGGTGGACCTCCGGAGGGCTGCGGATCCCCCTGAGTCCCTGCTGCCCATTGCCCCCTGGCGGACCCTTCTGCTTACTTCTTTGTATCGGAACGATGATTCCGTTGTATCAGTGGATTGATCCATTGAATGTGATCTAAATCACACAACTCGCATCCTCATGCCCCTGAACTGCCGGCTCTACCCCGTGCCCCCACGCTCCGATCGCTCAGTCACTGATAGCCAGCGGTCCGCTCCATGTCTTACAAACCCACTGTCATCAAACGCAGTGAGGGATCCGCGGTTGTTCCTAGCGCACTCCACAACTCCCCAAACGCTCAACGTCCCCATAGCCGGTAAACTGCCCGGAACTCAGAACTCCCCCTCCTACGGGCCCGATTAGCATTTCGCCGATCTCTCACTCGCAAGATAGACCAAATTCGGGATCAGCCGCCAGAGCGAAGTCTTTCTTGATGGGACATATGACGAGGCACATCGTTATTGGGGCGGCGGTGATTCTCTTTTCTAGGGATAGCAGAGCACTGGCGGAATTGCCGACTTCGGAGGATGTCCCGCAGCCAGTTGAAAGTGGGGAGCGGCGGTTAGGTTGATGTTACTACGCCGCCTTCTTGCTGGCAGTCGCAGTCGGGTTGAGTATTGCTTCCAGCGCCCATAGATCTTTGTGCCCCATGATGCGCT
>JASHTU010000200.1 GCA_030040395.1 Acidobacteriaceae bacterium | reverse complement strand
GCTCCTCACCGGCGGCCGCGCCCTCACTGAAGGCCCCTACGTGCACGGCGCGTTTTTCGAGCCCACCGTCTTCTCGGGCGTCAAGCCCGCGATGCGCATCGCCCGCGAAGAAGTCTTCGGCCCCGTCGTCGCCCTCCTCGAGTTCGACACCTTTGAAGAAGCCGTGGCCATCGCCAATTCCATCGACTACGGCCTCTCCACCGCCCTCTACACCAAAGACCTGAACCGCGCCTTCGCCGCCATCCGCGATCTCGAAGCCGGCATTACCTACATCAACGCCCCCACCATCGGCGCCGAAGTCCACTTGCCCTTCGGCGGCGTCAAGCACACTGGCAACGGCCATCGCGAAGGCCTGGGCGCCATCGACTTCTTCACCACCTGGAAGGCGGTGTATGTGGATTACTCCGACAAGCTCCAGCGCGCGCAGATCGACAACGCGGAGTAGCTTGCGGAGGCATGAGGACATGTTTAAGTGGTTTGTGCAGAATTATGAGTGGATTTTCTCGGGCGCAGGGGTTGCAGCTGTTTTAGCGCTGCTCAACCTCCTGAAGAGAGCCCGCACGCCAAAGCTGCGGGCGCACTCCTATCCTCAGTCTTGCGCCCAGGAAAGGGGCATGTCCGGACGCACACCGACGGAACGCGGCGCGCAATTCTTCATCATTACCCCTCCTCCGTCATCTTCCGCGAACGCCTGCACGATATCCAGATCATCGCTGTCGCCCACGCCAAGCGCCGCCCGGACTACTGGCCCAAAGGTTCAAGCAATAGAATGGAAGAACCATGCAAGCCAGCTACATACCCAACCCCAATCGCTACGAATCCGCCATCTTCCGCCGCTGCGGCCGTTTTGGCCTCGTTCTTCCGCCCGTCTCTCTCGGGCTCTGGCAAAACTTCGGCGGCGCCGACGTCTTCGAAACCGGCCGCGCCGTCATCCGCCGCGCCTTCGACCGCGGCGTCACCCACTTCGACCTCGCCAACAACTACGGCCCTCCCTACGGCTCCGCTGAAGAAAACTTCGGCGCCATCCTGCGCAAGGACTTCGGCCTGCGCAAGCACGCGAGCGGGCTCCGCAACGAGCTCCTCATCTCCACCAAGGCCGGTTGGGACATGTGGCCCGGCCCTTACGGCATCGGCGCCTCGCGCAAATACCTGCTCGCTTCGCTCGACGACAGCCTCAAGCGCATGGGCCTCGACTGCGTCGACATCTTTTACTCCCACCGCCCCTGGAACAACTGCCCCCTCGAGGAAACCATGGGCGCGCTGGTTACCGCCGTCCACCAGGGCAAAGCGCTCTACGTCGGCATCTCGTCTTACGGCCCCGAGCAGACGCGCCAGGCCGCGCAAATCCTCAAGCAGATGGGCGCGCCGCTGCTCATCCATCAGCCTTCTTACTCCATGCTGAACCGCTGGATCGAACGCGGCCTGCTCGACGCGCTCGCCGAAATCGGAGCCGGCTGTATCGCCTTTTCGCCGCTCGCCCAGGGCCTGCTCACCGGCAAATACTTGAACGGCGTGCCCGAAAACTCGCGCGCCAAGTTGCCCGACTCCTCCATGCTTCGCCAGTTCCTCAGCGATGAAAATCTTCAGCGCGTCCGCGCGCTCCAGGAAATCGCCCAGGGTCGCGGCCAGACGCTGGCGCAAATGGCCATCGCTTGGGTGCTGCGCGACAGCCGCATCACTTCGGCGCTCATCGGCGCCCGCAACGTCGAGCAGCTCGACGACTCTCTCGACGCCGTCAAAAAGCTCGACTTCACAGAAACAGAGCTGAAGGAGATCGACCGCCACGCCCAGGAGAGCGGCGTTGACCTTTGGAAGGGCGCCCGCGAGTGGATGAATTAGGCGCCCGCGAGTGGATCAATTTGAGGTTGTCGCGAGCCGCGGCGCGAGCCATCGCGTCCGGCTCCAGCGCCAACCGGCATTGCGTGCCTGCGAATCTTCGATTCGCAAACCACCAACAGCGCAACCCCTTGCGAACTGAATACTCGCTCTAGAATTCTCGGCTGGAGAGGAAATCTCGTAAGTAGTTGATTCTAAATATGGTCGGGACGGGCAGATTTGAACTGCCGACCCCTCGCACCCCAAGCGAGTGCTCTACCAGGCTGAGCCACGTCCCGACACGGCGTCGGCCGGCCCTGCGCGAGCCGGCCCTGGGGTCTCGACTAGTGTACACCTGCGCAGCCCCTCCAATCTTCGGCCGGCATCGATCCGTCTGGAGAATTTGGCGTTCGCCTCTCGGCGCGTGTCGTTGGTCAACGATCCCTGCGCCCATTACACTTCTCCTGGAAGACGAGGAGACCCCATGCTCAATCGCCGCGCATTTCTGAAAACCAGCTTAGGGACCGGAGCCGCCGTTCTTCCCGTCTCCGCCGCGCTTAACGTCCTCGAACCCGCCGCCATCACGGCAGGGCGGCCGGCCGAGGCATCGGCGTTGCAGCTCGTTCCGCTGTCATCGCGTCTCGCGCCCATCGATCCGGCGTCGGAGCCTTGGCAGCAACGAATCCGGCGCGTGGGCCAAACCAACATGACGGAGCATGACCCGGCGGCGATGAACATCGAAGAATGGGCCGATTACTGGCATAACGCCGGCGCGCAAATCGTCTTTGTCAGCGTCACCGGCATCCTCGCCTTCTATCCCTCCAAGGTGAAATTCCATAAATGGGGAAAATTCCTCCAGGGCCGCGACTTTTTCGGCGAATGCACAGCCGCGGCCAAGCAGCGCAACATGCGCGTGGTGGCGCGCATGAGCCCAGACCTCAACTGGGGCGATGCGCTGGCCGCGCACCCCGAGTGGGCCATGCGCTACAAAGACGGATCCGTGCAATTCAGCACCGAAGATCCGCGCCTCTTCAAAACCTGCATGTTCTCCACCTACATGGACGACTACGTCCCCGCCCTCATCCGCGAAGTCAGCTCGCTCTACGACGTGGATTGCTTTTACACCAACGGCTGGCCGCCGCTCGGCAGCCTGCCCGACTGCCATTGCTCCGTCTGCAGCAAGCTCCCTCCCACAAACACTCCCGCCTATTGGGGCGCCTTCAACGATCGCGTCTTCGATCTCTGGACCAAGTACGACGCGCTCGCCAAGCAGAAGCGCCCGGATTGTTTTTTCTTCGCCAACCTGGGCGGCAACGTGCGCGGCGGTCCCAATCTTGACCGGCTGGGCAAAATCGCCGCATGGTTCCAGGCCGATAACCAGGGGCGCACCTACGGTAACGACGAGGTGTGGGGATGCAGTTTGCAGGGCCGCGTCTGCAACGCCATC
>JASHTU010000199.1 GCA_030040395.1 Acidobacteriaceae bacterium | reverse complement strand
CGAAGAATCCGCCTGGCTGGCGTGACTCTTGCCTCGATCTTCGCCATCTCCCTGCCTTGGGCCGGGGCAGCCCAAGCCTTAAGCGGCAATTCATACGCCGCGCCATACGCCGCGCTGCCGGATGCGCCTCAACCGCAGGCCCCCGCTCCCGCGAATCCGTCGCCGGTGGGACCCTGCGCCCTTGAGAACGCCGGCGCCTCGATGGCCACCACTGCCTCGGTCCGGACCCTGGAACTAGCCGCGGGAACGGCGGTAACTACGCCTCCGCGCCTGGTGAGCACCACCCTTTGTGTTCCTCATCTGCCGATCATCAACTGGTACGCCCGATTCCTCAACGGTCCGCAGGTCAAACCCCTCACCCCGCTCCAGAAAGGGCAACAGGCGGCGCGCAACATCGTCGACCCGTTTAACCTGCTCACCATCGGGGGCGAGGCGGCGATTTCCGTGGCCGCAAACTCCCATTCGGCTTATGGTCCAGGAATGCCCGGCTATGCGCGTTACGTCGGCGTCAGCTTTACCCAAGACGTTACCGACGAGTTTTTCGGCACCTTTCTCATTCCGGTGGTGACCCACGAGGACCCGCACTATCACCGCATGCCGCAAGCCACCACCAAGCGGCGCGTCTGGCACTGCATCGCGCAGATTGCCTGGACCGAAGGCGACAACGGCAAAGGCATGCTAAATTATTCGGATCTGCTGGGTTTCGCGATCGAGGACGAAATCTCCAACCTCTACGTGCCGGGCCGGCAAACGGATGCGGCCGCCACTTCTGAACGCTACGCAGTCGCCTTGGCCACCGCGCCTATCGACAATTTCATCACCGAGTTTCTGCCTGACGTGGCCAAGCGCCTCCATGTGCACGTGGTGCTGGTGCAGCGGATCATCGACCAGGTGAACCGAATCGAAACCGGAACGTCCGCATCCGCCGAGTAGATCCAGGTGCAATCAAGCTAGAAGACTTCCGCGCGGTAACCCTCCGGGAGCGGGACGTGCTTGAGCAGCCCCAATTCACCGGCCAGGCGCTCCAGCCGCGTGCGCGTCGCCGGCGCAGGAGGAACCAGGGGCAGCCGCACGTGATCGGTGCACCAGCCCATCATGCTCAACACGGTTTTCACCGGTCCAGGATTCGACTCCCAAAAATTCGCTTCGAACAGCCGTGCGTACTGCCGCTCCAGATCGCGCGCCTCGGCCCAGTCATTGCTTAGCGCGTCGCGCACCATGCGCGTCACCTCTTTGGGCGCCTCGTTGGACGCCACGCTGATGAGCCCGTGCGCGCCCACCGCAATGGCCGCCAGCGCCAGGCTGTCGTCGCCGGAAAAAATCTTGAAACCGCGGGGCAAAATGTGGGCCAGCTCGGCGAACTGCGTCACCCTGCCGCTGGCCTCCTTGATGGCCTGAATGTTTTTTGCCGCTGCCGCCAGCCGCGCCGCCGTTTCCGGCTCCAGGTTCGCCGCCGTGCGGCCGGGAACGTTATAGAGGCACACTGGGAGCGGCTCAACGGCGCGCGCCAAGGCGAGAAAGTGCTGGAATTGGCCCTCCTGCGTCGGCTTGTTGTAATAGGGATTGGCCGAAAGCACCGCGCTCAGTCCATGAACCCGCTTCAGCAGCTCCGCCTGCCGCACCAGCACGCGCGTCGAGTTGTGCGTACAGCCGGCCCACACCGGAACCCGCCCCGCCGCCGCCTCCATCACAATCCGGATGGCGTGCAGCCACTCTTCTTCGTCGAGCGTCGCCGCTTCGCCCGTTGACCCGCACGCCACCAGAAAGTCGATTCCCGACTCGATTTGCCAGTTGACCAGCGCCCACAGCGCCGGCTCGTCCACCGATCCATCCGCCCGGAACGGCGTAATAATCGCAGTTCCACAACCTGTCGTTTCCATACCAGAGAAAGTGTATAACGCGCGGGCGAGGGCGATTTGTTGAAGCCCCAAATCCAGTATTGGCTTAGTTTGAAATTTTGTCTTCGTCGGGTTCCGCAAGCGCGATTGCGGCTGCACCCGATGTTGGACGGGGGTGGAGTCGAGCAGGAAATATTGCTTATGCGCTCAAGTGCGGGTCGGGGGCTTAGCTGTTCATGCCTCAAAATCCGGTTCTGCATCGTAATCTACATCTTTTATGCTATATTTGATGTCATTGGCGGTGACGTGATGCGAACCACAATCTCGATTGACGATGCTTTGCTTGCAGACGCACGCGAGATGAGCGGGGTAAAGGACACCGGTCCTCTGATTCGGGCTGCGCTTGAGGCGCTGATCCAACGCGAGGCCGCTCTCCGCCTTGCCCGCCTTGGCGGTTCCGAGCCTCAACTTAAGGACATTCCCCGGCGGCGGGTTTGAAGAGTGAGCGCGAAGGCCGAGGATGATTCTCGTCGATACGTCCATTTGGGTCGATCATCTCCGTTCCGGCAATTCGCATCTCGCCGCGCTTCTCGGAAAGAACCTCGTGCGGATTCATCCGTATATCGTCGGCGAACTCGCTTGCGGCAACATCTCCAATCGCGCCGAGGTGCTCAAGACGCTACAATTGCTTCCGCAGCTTCCGGTAGCGCGAGACCACGAGATGCTTTTCCTTATTGAGAGAAATCGTTTGATGGGTAAGGGCATCGGCTATGTCGATGTTCACCTTGTCACGGCGGCGCTGGCGCACGGCGCACGGCTTTGGACCCGGGATAAACGCCTGATGGCCGCCATTTCGGACCTTGGAGTTCTATACTTGCCCGCGCCGACCTGCTGAGGAGTGTTTTCGTGAAAGTCTTCGACCGAGCTCAAGCAAATTTGCGCTGCATTCCGGCCGTGCTCGTCCTAGTCTTCGCGGCGGCCCTTGCCGCTGCGCAAACCGACCCCGCGCCGCGCACGCAGATCTGGCGGTTTGACCGGCTCGACCGCATTGGCGGCCATCCAACGCAGGTCCTCGGTCATCCACAAATCATCGAGACGCCGTACGGTAAGGCGGTCGAGTTCAACGGCGTGGACGACGCCATTTTCGTGCCCAACCATCCTCTCGCCGGAGCCTCCACCTACACCTGGGAAGTCATCTTTCGCCCCGACCCAGGGGGCGCGCCTGCGCAGCGCTTCTTCCATCTTCAGGAGCAGGACTCCGCCACCGGCCAGGACACCGGTAACCGCATGCTCTTCGAGATTCGCATTGTCGACGGCCAGTGGTGTCTGGACAGCTTTGCCTCCTCGGGCGCAAGCAATCGGACGCTACTCAACTGCAAGCTTCTTCACCCGCTCGGCAAGTGGTATCGCGTGACGGCTGTTTACGACGG
>JASHTU010000198.1 GCA_030040395.1 Acidobacteriaceae bacterium | reverse complement strand
AAGCAGGCGATTCTGCGCGAGACGCTGGAGCGCGCCGGCGTTCGCGCGCCCCAGAAGATTGCCGTGCTTGCCGGCGAGCCTTGGGCCTATCGCAATCGCATCCGCCTTGCGTTCGATGCGGCCGGCGATGCCGGCTATCGCGGCCGCCGTTCGCACGCCGTTGTTCCCATCGCCCAGTGCCCGATTGCCGCGCCGCTGCTGGTGCGTGCGGCGCGGGCCGCGGCGGAGGTTGCGCGCCGCTTCGCCCCGGTGTTTCAGCCTACAGAAATCTCGCTGTTTTGCGATGGCGATGAATCCGCGCTGCTCGTCAGCATCCTCGCTGCCAGCGCCGCGAAAGGCCGCTGGGACGATTTCGCGCGCGCGTTGATTCAACAGGTTCCGGAAGTGAAAGGAATCGAGCTTCTCGCCGGAGGACGCGCCAGCCAATCGCCGCGCACGGTGTCGCAATGGGGTGAGACTTCCCTCTCCTATCGCGCCGCGGGCTTCGCGCACCGCGTGGATCACGGCGCGTTTTTTCAGGTCAACCGCTGGCTTGTGGATTCGCTGGCCGAGCGGGTTTCATCCAGCCGCAAGGGCGCGCTGGCGTGGGATCTGTTTGCGGGAGTGGGCTTGTTTGCGCGCCGGCTCGCAACCAGCTTCGCACGCGTGATCGCGGTTGAATCCGCGCCGGCGGCAATCGCCGCTCTTGCCCACAACCTCAGCGGCACGAATGCCGTCGCCGTCCAGGCGTCCGCGCTGGAGTTTCTAAGCCGCGCAGACAGAAGCGAACGCCCAGATTTGATTGTCCCCAATTTGATCATCGTGGATCCGCCACGCGCGGGACTGGGCGCGGAGACGGCAACGCTGCTCGCCCGGGCCGGAGCGGCAGCCATCGTGTACGTTTCTTGCGATCCGGCGACCTTGGCGCGCGATTTGCGCGCCTTGATTGCCGCCGGTTACATGATTGAGGGTCTGACCCTCGCCGATCTCTTTCCGCAGACCTTCCATATCGAAACAATCGCCGAGTTGCGCCGCCCCCGTTCCAACGCGTAAAGTTCGCGTGCCGCAGGGCCCGTTTCCTGATAGGCTTAAACTCAACCATCGTTTTTTGAGTTTCGGGCCGAATGCAGACGGAGCCTGCCAGCCTCGGGCAAACCCTGGAAAACCCAGCCTCGGCGGGCTTGAGCGCCGTTCCCCTGTTTCACGCCGCGTGGCTGTTTGCAGGCGGCATTGTGCTGGCCAGCACGCTTTGGCTGCGGCCGGGCTTCATGCTGGTGGCGCAGGCGGCCGCAGCGGGGCTGTGCGGCGTGGCGGCATGGCGCGCTCCGCGCATCGTCTGGCTGCCGCTGGCTCTTTTGTGGCTGTTGCTGGGCGCGTGGTGCGCGGAGATGGAGCCGCATCCGGCGCCCGCGCCGGCCGTGGCCGCACTCTCTGACGGGCTGTTGCGCACCGTGGAGGGAACCGTCGCGGACGCCGGCCCGGTGCGCACCGAGATCGAACAGAATGTGGACGAGCCTACGGCGATTGCGCCTTCGCAGCGCGTGGATCTGCGCGTCTCAAGCCTTGAAGAAGTCACCGACAGCGAAGATGCGCAGGTTCCGGTTGCGGGCGGTGTGCGGCTTACTGTGCGCTGGCCGGCGGGTCAGGCCGTTTCGCGGCCATTTAAGTGCGGCGAGCGCATCCGCGCCGTGGTGCGGCTGCTGCCGCCCGAGGTCTATCATGATCCGGGCGTCTGGAGCCGCGCGGATTATCTCCTCGACCAAGGAATCACGTCGACAGCTTCGGTCGCGATCGATCGTGTGGACCGGTTGGGATTCGACTCCCCCACGGTTCTGAGCAGAGCGTCCCTCGCCTGCCGGGTGAGCGGATGGCAGCACGCCACCACCACGCGCCTGCTGGCGCTGCCGGCGACCATGCGTATGTTGCCTGGGCCACTACGCCTCAGCGAAGACGACGCCGTGATGCTGGCCGCCATGGTCGCCGGTGACCGCACCTACCTCACCCACGCGCTGCGAGTGGGCTTTGAGCGCACCGGCTCCTTTCACATGCTGGTGGTTTCCGGGTTTCATCTCGCCATCGTGGCCGGATGCATTCTCTGGATCATGCGCCGGCTGCGCGTGCCGCATGCGCCAGCCACTTTTCTTACCATCGCCGCATCCTTCGCTTACGCGCTGTTTACCGGTTTCGCCACGCCCGTACAGCGTTCGCTGTGGATGATTACGCTCTACCTGTTAGGCAGGCTCGTTTATCGCGAACGCAGCCCACTGAACATCATCGGCTTCGCCTCGCTGTGTCTATTCGTGGCGAGCCCGCGCAGCCTCTTCGATTCAAGCCTGCAAATGACCCTGCTCGCAGTGATCGTGATCGCGGGCGTTGCGGCGCCGCTGCTCGAGACGACCATTCACCCTTATCTGACCGCCATGCGCGAACTGCGTTTGACAGCAATCGACGTCAAGCTCCCGCCGCGCTTGGCGCAGTTCCGGGTGCTGATGCGGATGATAGCGGCGCGGCTTGAACCGGCCGCAGGCGGCATGGTCGCGTGGCGGGTTTTCCCGTGGACGGGGCGCTTTCTGCTGCGCCTTGTGGAACTGGTGGTGGTTTCCTGCATCGTCGAACTGGCCATGACCCTGCCCATGGCGGTCTATTTTCATCGCATCACCATCTTTGCTCTGCCGGTCAATCTTGTCATTCTGCCCCTGTTGGCCGTGCTCATGCCGGCGGCGCTGCTCACGCTTTTCCTGCTCATCGTGTGGCCCGCGGCC
>JASHTU010000197.1 GCA_030040395.1 Acidobacteriaceae bacterium | reverse complement strand
CGTCTAATTCGGCTGGTCGTGCAGGCCCACGGAACGGATCGGTACGGCTGACAATACACTGGACTCACGCCGGCGCACTTTGGTGAGCAACCAGGACCGGGTCGGAATTTCCAGCGGGGGAACCGCCGCCGCAGCCGCACTTTCCCCAAAAACAGCGCCGCGGCCTGAGGTGTGACGGCCCGCGGATTTTCTGCGCTAGGAGTCCCGCTTCGCGCGCGGCGGCCGAACCCGCAACCCCGTTCGGTTAATACGCCGGAATTCCGGTGAGGTTCTGACCCAAAATCAGCGTGTGGATGTCGTGTGTCCCCTCGTACGTCTTCACCGACTCGAGATTCATGCTGTGGCGCATGATCGGATAATCCTCGATAATCCCATTGGCGCCCAGGATATCGCGCGCCATCCGCGCGCACTCCAGCGCCATCCACACGTTGTTGCGTTTGGCCATGGAAATGTGTTGGTGGCCTGCCGTTCCCGCGTCCTTCAGCCGTCCCACCTGCAGCGAAAGCAGTTGTCCCTTGTCGATCTCGCTCGCCATCCACACCAGCTTTTCCTGCACCAGTTGATGGCTGGCGATGGGCTGGTTGTGAAATTGCTTTCTGCTCATGGCGTAATTCAGCGCCGTCGAGTAGCAGTCCATGGCCGCGCCGATCGCGCCCCAACCGATGCCGTACCGCGCCTGGTTCAGGCACATCAGCGGGCTCTTGAGTCCGGCTGCGCCCGGAAGCAGGTTCGCCGCCGGCACCCGCACCTCCTGGAGCGACAGGCCGCTGGTGATCGACGCGCGCAGCGACCACTTGCCGTGAACCTCCTGCGCCGTGAAACCCTTGCGATCCGTCTCCACGAGAAAGCCGCGCACCGCGTCGCCGCCTTCGCCCGCGCCCTCAAGCTTGGCCCAAATCACGGCCACATCGGCAATTGAGCCGGAAGTGATCCACATCTTTTCGCCGTTGAGAATGTACTCATCGCCGGACTTTTGCGCGCGCGTAGTCATGCCTCCGGGATTCGATCCGAAGCCCGGCTCGGTCAGCCCGAAGCACCCGATTCTGTCCCCCGTCGCCAACGCCGGCAGCCACGCGTTCTTCTGCTCCTCCGAGCCGAAGGTGTAAATGGGATACATCACCAGCGCCGACTGCACGCTCACAAAACTGCGCAGGCCGCTGTCGCCACGCTCCAGTTCCTGCATCACCAGCCCGTATTCAACATTCGACATGCCGGCGCATCCATATCCCTCGAGATTGGCGCCGTAAAAACCCAGCTCGCCCATCGGCGCCACCAGTTCGCGCGGAAATCGGCCCTCGCGGAAGCAGTCCTCAATGATAGGAATGAGATTGTCCTCGACAAAGTCGCGCGCGGTGCGCCGCACCAATCGTTCGTCTTCGCTTAAGTTCGAATCGATTTGGAGAAAATCGAATCCCTGAAATTTGAACGTCATGATTGCGCCCTTCCATAAACGGTTCCTCAGTGTATGCGGCTCCTCCGCTTCCGCGCAAGGCGGCCTGCGCCTTGATTCCGTTTATTCGAACAGTTCGGGCTGCGCGGGCGCCTCATCCGCCGCGGCAAAATTACTCAGCCCCACGCCCACCAGCCGGAAACGTTGTTGCGGGTCCAGGCGCACCCGCTCCCGCAGAGCCAGCGCAATGCTGATCAGTTCGCCGCACGAAGCCGGCGGCGACGGCGGCGTGAGGCTGCGGCTGAGAATCTTGAAGTCGCTGGTCTTGAGCTTCAGCACCACCGTGCGCGCCACCCGTACTTCCTTGCGCGAAGCGGCCCAGGTCTTTTCCGCCAGCTGTCGGATGAGCGGCTCCGTTTCCTCAAGCTGCACATCGTGCTCAAATGTGTCCTCCGACGAAACCGACTGGGTCGGCCGGTCGGGAACCACCGGACTCAAATCGATTCCGCGCGCCAACTCGTACAAGCGCGCGCCGTGCCGGCCAAACGGTCCTTCCAGCGCCGCACGCTCCAGCCCTCGCAATTCGCCCACCGTGCGGATTCCCAACCGCTCCAGCCGCGCCTCCGTCACCTTGCCCACGCCGGGCAAACGGCCCACCGGCAGCGGCGTCAAAAACGCCTCTACCTCCGCCGGCTGGATCACAAAAAGCCCATCCGGCTTGCGCCAGTCGGAGGCGATTTTGGCTAAAAACTTGTTCGGCGCCACGCCCGCTGAAGCCGTCAGTCGCAGTTCCTCGCGAATCTGCTCGCGAACGGCGCGCGCCACGCGTGTCGCCGTAGGCAGCCCGGTTTTGTTCTCCGTCACATCGAGATAGGCTTCATCGAGCGATAGCGGCTCAATCAGATCGGTGTGCCGCTTGAAGATCTCCCGCGCCAGCCGCGAAACCGCGCGATACCGTGAAAAGTCCGGAGGAACAAACACCGCCTCGGGACACAACCGCTCCGCTCGCACGGCCGGCATCGCCGAGCGCACCCCGAACCGCCTTGCCTCGTAAGAGGCGGCGCACACTACCGAGCGGTTGCCGCGCCAGGCCACAATTACGGGCCGGCCGCGCAGTTGCGGATCGTCCCGCTGCTCGACCGATGCGTAGAACGCATCCATATCGATGTGGACGATCTTGCGGGCCGGCGTCTGGGGCCGATCTTCGCACATAAACAACCCCACTATAGACCGCTTCCCGATCCTGGCGCGGGCTTCAAAATACAGGCTGCGGTGGTATGCAGGAGCCCGGCAGGCGCGGTTGCCCGGAGCTGTTCCCGCCTCACGCGCAGGCGCTCATGCGGCCTTGCGCTCACTCCCACTCAATCGTGCCCGGCGGCTTCGACGTGACGTCGTACACCACGCGGTTGATGCCGCGCACCTCGTTCACAATCCGGCTGGAGATGCGCTTCAACAGTTCATACGGCAGCGGCGCCCAGTCCGCCGTCATGCCGTCCTCCGAGTGCACGGCGCGAACCGCCACCGTATACGCATAGGTCCTCTGGTCGCCCATTACGCCCACGCTCATCACCGGCAGCAGCACGGCAAAGCTCTGCCATATTTTCGAATAGAGGCCCGCCGCCTTGATCTCCGCCACCACAATTTCGTCCGCCTCCTGGAGCAGCGCCACGCGTTCCGGCGTCACTTCGCCCAGG
>JASHTU010000196.1 GCA_030040395.1 Acidobacteriaceae bacterium | reverse complement strand
AGCCCCGCGTTCCTGATCTCCGCCACCACGATGTCGTCGGCCTCCTGCAGCAGCGCCACGCGCTCCGGCGTCACCTCGCCAAGGATGCGCACCGCTAGCCCCGGCCCGGGAAACGGCTGCCGGCCCAAAATCTCTTCCGGCATGCCCAGATCGCGTCCGATCCGCCGCACCTCGTCTTTGAACAGGTCTCTCAGCGGCTCGATGAGCTTCAACTTCATTCGTTCCGGCAATCCCCCCACGTTATGGTGGCTCTTGATCGTCTGGCTCGGCCCCTTCACGCTCGACGATTCGATTACGTCGGGATACAGCGTTCCCTGCACCAGCCAGTCCACCCGGCCGGTCTCGCGCGCAATGCGGTGGGCCTCGTCCTCGAAGACCGCGATAAACTCCTGACCGATGCGCTTGCGTTTGAGTTCCGGATCGCTCACTCCCGCCAGGCGCTCCAGAAATCGCGCCGTCGCGTTCACAGCCACGATATTCAGCCCCAGCTTCTCGCGCAGGTTTTTTTGCACGTTTTCAAACTCGTTCTTGCGCAGCACCCCGTTGTTGACAAAAATGCATGTCAGTTGGCTGCCGATCGCCTTGTGCACCAGCATCGCGGCAACCGATGAGTCCACGCCGCCTGAAAGCGCGCAGATCACATGGCCCGCGCCAACCCGGTCGCGGATCGCGGTCACCGTGCTCTCGATAAAGTGCGCCGGCGTCCAGTCGCCGCGCGCGCTGCAAATTGCGAACAGAAAGTTCTTCAGAATCTCCGGCCCCAGCGGCGTGTGGTGCACCTCGGGATGAAACTGCACCGCCCAGATGCGGTGTTCCACACTTTCAATCCCTGCCAGTGCGTTTGAAGAGCGAGCAATGCGATGAAATCCCGCTGGCAACTCCAGCGCCTCGTCGCCGTGGCTCATCCACACCTCGAGCGTCTCCGGCAACCCCGCGAACAACGGCGTTGAGCGGTCCTCCAGAGCTACTTCTGCGTGGCCGTACTCGCGCTTCGTCGCCGAACGCACCTTGCCGCCCAAGTGGTGCACGATGAACTGCAGCCCATAACAGATGCCCAGAACCGGCGCGCTCAGTTCGAGCACCTTGGGGTCGGCCGCTGGCGCGTCAGCGTCGTACACCGACGAAGGTCCGCCTGAAAGCACGATGCCGATGGGATGGAGCGCCTGAATTTCAGCCAGCGGCGCGGTGCAGGGCAGCACCACTGAGAACACATTCTGCTCGCGGATTCGCCGTGCGATGAGCTGCGTATACTGCGACCCGAAATCGAGGATAACAACTGTCTGGGTGTCCACGCTTCAGTGTGGCAGGGCGCGGCGAGGGATGTAAAGAAAGCAGCCCGCCTCAATCCGGGCAAAGAACTACGGCAGCTTCCGCGCTTCCGCCTCCGCGTCCCAATGGTCTTTCCCCGCCAGAAATCTCTTCGGAAGAAACTGCGCCGCTTGCCGCGCCGTAAGCTGATGCGACCACGCAACCCGCGCCGGCGGGTTTGCCCCCGGCCCGCTGTCGTGGTATTCGCCGTAATACGCCGGCGGCGCGCCCGCCGCGTTGCCCCACTTGCTCCATCCCCCGGAAATTACATCCACCGGCAACTCCGTATCGATGTAGACTACCCGCGAAAAAGGGCGCCACGGCCGTCCCAGGCTGGTCGTTTCGCGCCGCGCGCCCGAATCCGCGCCCGTCCCCGAACGCTGCGCGATGCCGCTCGTCACCTTGCTGTCCAGAATCACGAAGCCGGTCGTCTGTTTGGGAGAGGTGCGCGACTGCGCGGTCAGGTAACCGGGTCCGTTGGCGTGAATCTCATCGTGATCGAAGACCGCCGCCCCATTGCCGAAGATGAAGTCCACTCCGCCCTCGATGTAGGAATCGAGGTAAAGCTGCCGCCCATAGTCGGCAAACAGCGTGTCCTGATGGCCCAGAAACCGGCAGTGCTTGAAGATCACGCGATCGGCGCGCACCGCCGCCGCCACTGCCTGCCCTGTGTTGCCCGCCGCATTCTCAAACGTGATGTTGTCGGCCTCGAATCCCGTGCCGTCGATCTCCACCGACTCAGTAAAAAACGTCCCCCCCGCCTCTCTCGCGTTCAGGCTGTTCGTAATCACCACGTCAGCTGGCGACTTTCCCATGCCCAGCAGCGTAATGTTGGCGTGGTTCTGCGTCACGATCACGCGCTCGTGATACACGCCCGGCTCAACCCGGATATACACGCGCCCCGGTTTCCCGTCCGGCCCCATCCCCGCAAACGGATGATGGTCCATCGCCATCTGGATGGTTGGAAACTCCGTTGTCCCCTCGATCCCCGTCTTCACGTCGTGCGAAACGCGCACGTACACGTCCTGCGCTGAAGCAATCGGCAGGCTCCATAAAGCAAAAAGCAAATCCGCAATAAAAAGACGCTTGAACAAACAGGCCTCTGCTTTCCGCAGGCCGCAGCCTGCGAACATTTGCCATCTTACCGCGCCGCCATGCCGGCGCCGCGTTGCGCCGCCTCGGTTGCGCCCAGGCTTGCCCATTCACGATGCGCCATCCCCGGCCTGTAAAATGTCCCCGAGCGCGCCATCCGGCCCATCCATGACCTACTACGACCAAGTCGCTGACGCTGCCGCATCTCTCGATTGCCGGCTGGGCTCTCTGGCGCCCGCCATCGGCGTCGTCCTCGGCTCGGGCTTGGGCGCGGTCGCCGATGCGGTTTCCGCCACTGTCGTCATCCCCTACGCCGACATTCCCCATTTCCCGCAATCTACCGTCGAAGGCCATTCCGGCCGCATCGTGTGTGGGATGTTGGCCGGTGTCCCCGTCATCGTGATGCAGGGCCGCGTCCATTATTACGAGGGCTACACACCCCTCCAGGTCACCTTTCCTATACGTGTCCTTGGCGCGCTCGGCCTCCGCGCCGTGGTGCTCACCAACGCCGCCGGCGGCATCGCCGAAAACTACCGCGTAGGCCAACTCGTGCTGCTCGGCGACCACATCAACATGATGGGCTGGAATCCCCTCCTCGGCCCCAACGAGCCGCGTTTCGGTTTCCGCCCCGGATCTGGCCTGCGCTTCTTCGATATGACCGAGGCCTACTCCAAGCCTCTGCGTGCGCTCGCCCGCCAGACCGCGGAAGAGGAGGGCTTCACGCTCGAAGAAGGCGTATATCTGGCCACCGCCGGCCCCAGTTTTGAAACCCCTGCAGAAGTGCGCGCCTTCCGCGCCCTTGGAGCCACTCTGGTGGGCATGTCCACCGTACCTGAGACCCTCGTCGCCCGCCACATGGGCATCGAGGTGTTGGGCATCTCCTGTGTCACCAATCTCGCCGCCGGCCTCAGCCCAACCCCGCTCAGCCACCAGGAGGTGACCGAAACCGGCCGCCAGGTCGAGAGCCGCCTCGCCGCGCTCCTCCAGCGGCTCGCGCCCAAAATCGCCGCGCACCTGGAAGCCAACCCGTGAGCGAGCCTATCAACGAGAACCCGACCCCGCGTCAATCACCCTCCGTCGCGGATCCTCCGCGGCTTCCATTCCCGCCCGTGGTGCTGGGCATTGCCGGCTGCTCCGGCTCCGGCAAAACCACCCTTGCCGCCGAGTTGGCCCGCGAGCTCGACGGAACCCATTTCCCCCTCGATCACTACTACCGCGATCTGGCCCATCTCCCGCTCGCCGAACGCTTCCAGCAGAACTTCGACGACCCCGAACTCATCGAATTGCCGCTTCTTGCCGCTCAAATCGCCGCCCTTTCCCGCGGCGAAGCCATCGAGCGCCCGCTCTATGACTTCACTACCCATACCCGCGTTCCCGGCCGCACCCAGACCATCGCGCCCGGCGCCTTCCTCATCGTCGAAGGCCTGTTCGCGCTCTATTACCCCCAGCTTCTGCAGCTTTACCACCTGCGCATCTACATCGACACGCCCGATGAGCTCTGCTTCGAGCGCCGCATGAAGCGCGATGTTGAGCAGCGCGGGCGTACACCCGAGTCCGTGCGCCGCCAATACGTGGCCACTGTCCTTCCCGCCAGCATCCGGTACGTGCGTCCCTCCGCCGTCCGCGCCGACCTGAGCGTCGACGGAGCCGGCGCCCTCGACTGGAAAGTCGAACGCGTGCTCAAAGAGCTGCGCGCCCGCGGCCAGCTTGCTGGAATATAGTGGTCGAAACAACCGTCAATCCATATGAAATATAATATATTGGGATCGTGATTGAGATCGCGCAGATTCGTTGGGTGGGCAATGCAAAAGATGTGCTGAGCGCTTTCCCGCAAGGGATCAAGAGCGTACTCGGATATTCCCTGCGAAGGCTGCAAAAAGGCTTGTTACCGGATTGCGATGCCCGCCGGATGGAATCGATTGGCAGAGGCGTCTGGGAGTTAAAGGCCTCTGACGAACGCACCTGGTACAGGCTGATTTATCTGACTCGTGTTGGCAAAGCGATCTACGTTCTGCACGCATTTGAGAAGAGCGGCCGCAAGACAGACCGCCGCGACCTTGAAATCGCACGATCGCGCTTGCAAGCGGTTCTTGCCGAACTGAGGATAACGAAGGAGGAAAGTGATGGCCAAAAAGACTAGCGTAGTGAATCACGTAACCCGCGGAGATGTTCTAGACGATCTCGGGTTTACGCGTTCCGAGGCCTCGGCGTTGAAGGTCAAAGCTGATCTGCTCGACGCCATCCGCGACGAAATCGAAAAAAGGAGCTATACCCAACGTCAACTCGTGAACATCCTGGACGAGCATCAGCCGGCAGTCAGTAACCTGCTGCGCGGTAAAATCACGCAGGTGAGCATCGAAAAACTGCTCTGCTACTCCGACCGCCTGGGGATGCGTGCGCAGTTGAAAGTGCTTCCGGCCCGGAAAACAGCGACTGCGGCTTAGGCTAGAGCCTGTTATTAACTTTGGGGCGGGCGGCGACGGGAGCCAATTTTTTCGAGTTCTAGGAGCGAGGAGGGACGCATACCGGGTGTCTGCTAGCGACGAGCGACAACGAAATCGAAAAAATTGGCCCCGTCCCGAAGGGTTGCGGTGAAAATTTGGCCATACTTCGTTCTCGCCCTTGACGGTGGACCCGCCACAGCCTGCGGGCTCGGCCTCGTCTGGCCGAATTTTCGCTCGCAACGCTGTCTGTCCCAAAGTTAATAACAGGCTCTAGAATCGACCTCGTTATGCAAAGGCTTATTGTAAAGGAGATTCCGGACAGACTATCGAAGAGCTCCGGTCAAATAAAGGCCACGCGAGAATGTTGCATCACAGGTTGGTCGCGTTCGACTGCGCCAGATCGAACCCGTGGC
>JASHTU010000195.1 GCA_030040395.1 Acidobacteriaceae bacterium | reverse complement strand
GATGCTGCGGAGTCCGGGGAGCGCACCGGGTCGGTATCGACGCTGAGCGATGTCGAAGGGCCGGCCGGCTGCGGCTGGTTGGGCGTGGGGGACGATTGGGGGGGGGATGTTTGGGCAGACAGCGTGCATGCGGCCGCGGCAAGAAACGCGCCGAGGAGAGTTTTATTGCAAAGGCGCATAGTAACCCGTACGTGCATATACAGTTAGCGGCGGCAATCCCGGCGGGGGATTCACCTTTACCCTAACTTTACGCCATTTTCCGTCGTGCGTAAGGTCGGAAGGCCGGTAACCGATCACGTACTGATTGCGGAGCTCCATGGAGATTTTCTCCGCCACATCGCTCATCTCATCGATATCGTCGACGCGGAAGAGGCGTCCGCCGCTATCGTCGCTCAACTCCTCGAGGAGTTCGGGCCCCATGCGTTCTTCGGGAGTGGGCGCATAGGGGTCGAAGATGCCGATGGAAAAGATCTCAACATCGGATTCGCGGACCTTGGCGCGCACTTCACCCTCGGTATAGCGGGAGCGGTTGTCGCCGCCGTCGGAAACCACGAGCAGCGCTTTGCGCTCGTGTTTGGCGAATTGCATCTCGTTGACTCCATAGTAGATAGCGTCGAGAAGGGCAGTGCGGTGGCCGGCGTGGACGGTGGCCAACCGGGCCTGGATATCGGTGACGGAGCTGGTAAAGTCTTCGATCAACTCCGGCCGGTCGTTGAACCCGATCACAAAAAACTCGTCCTGCGGGTTGGCCGTTTTAATGAAAGTAAGGATGGCGTCGCGGGCGCGAATGAGCTTGGAGGTCATGGAGCCGGAGAGATCGAAAATGATGCCGATGGAAACCGGCGCGTCGTCGCAGGCAAAGCTGGAGATTTTCTGCTCCCCATTGTTCTCGAATACCTGGAAGTCGTTTTGTTCCAATCCGGTGACCAGGCGGTTCATAGGGTCGGTGATGGTTACCGGCACCAGAACGAGGTTGACGTTCATGCGGATAAACGAGCCGGGATGGACGTTGAGCGCGGACGCGCCGGATTCAGGAGGCGCCTCAGCCCCCTTCGGTTCGCTGCCGGGCGCCGTGTTCGACGAAGGCGGCTGGACGTGAACCTTGTTGAGTTGGTCGTCCTGCGCCCGAGCGAGGGCGGTGGCAAAAGCGGCCGCCAACGCGCAAAAACAGATCCCCCGCAGGAGGGGGCGCAACCGGCCGCCTCCTTTTGGAGGAACGCGCTGGAGGGGAAGCTTCGTCATGCCAAAACACCATGGGTTTAGAACGCGATAGTACCACGGATGGCGCCTCTTCGGCGCGTCCGCGGCGGATTCTCGGGCCTAGAGCCTGTTATTAACTTTGGGGCAGGCAGCGTTGCGAGCCAAAATTCGGCCAGACGAAACCGAGCCCGCAGGCTGTGGCGGGTCCACCGTCAAGGGCGAGAACGAAGTATGGCCGGATTTTCGCCCCAACCCTTCGGGACGGGGCCAATTTTCCCGATTTCGTTGTCGCTCGTCGCTAGCAGACACCCGGTATGCGTCCCTCCTCGCTCCTAGAACTCGAAAAAATTGGCTCCCGTCGCCGCCTGCCCCAAAGTTAATAACAGGCTCTAGTGTACCGGAATCCGAAAAATCCGGCCTTCCACCGCCCTGCGATACAATCGAGCCTAAGCGGTTTTTCTTCCTATTTACCGGACCCGAAAAATGCTCTTGCCACGTCGCTTCCCAAGGGAAAGCACCGCTGCACGATAGGTCAAGGGCAGTGGGCAAAAGCCGCTTGGAATGCTTCGGCCTCCTCACGCGCTAAGACGGAGAGCCGGCGCAAAATTTCCATGGTTTCAATGGGGAGCAAGGCCGCCTTCATGGCTCGTATCTATCCGTTTCGCGCCTGGCGTTACAATCCTTCCGCTGTCCGGCTGGGTGACGTTGTCACCCAACCCTATGACAAGATTTCACCGGCCATGCAGCAGGCCTACTACCAACGAAGCTCCTTCAATCTCGTCCGTATCATACTCGGACTTCCTGAACTCTTTGACGCGGAAAAGGGGGAAAGCGTATATACGCGCGCGGCCCGGGATTTCCGCGCCTGGCGTGACCAGGGGGTGCTGATCCAGGAGAAGGATCCATGCGTTTTTGGGTACACGCAGCGCTTCCAGGTCCCGGGAAGTGACGCGGTCAAGGAGCGGCGGGGATTCATCGCCCTTGGCAAGCTGTACGAGTACGCCGAACAGGTGGTTTTTCGGCATGAGCAGACCCTCTCCAAGCCCAAAAGCGACCGGCTGAACCTGCTGAAGGCGACGCGGGCGCACTTTGGACAGATTTTCATGCTCTATTCCGATCCGGCGGGCAGCGTGGAGAAGATTCTCTTCGAGGGCGGGGGGCCGGCGGACGCCGAGGTGACCGACGAATACGGGGTGCTGCACCGGCTGTGGCGGGTCAGGGATCCGGCGACCATCCGGCTTCTGGTTTCGGCAATGGAGGATAAGAAGCTGATCATCGCCGACGGGCACCACCGTTACGAGACGGCGCTGAACTACGCGCGGGAATTTGCGATGGAGTATGCGGCGCACATTGCCGCCGACGGCGGGGTGAAAACGGAACATAGCGTGTCGCATCTTGGCGGGCCGGCATTTCCCGAGGCTGCGGCGATGATGACATTCGTAAACATGGACTCAGAAGGGCTGGTCATTCTGCCGACCCATCGAGTGGTGCACAGCCTGGAGGGTTTTCTCCCGGCGGACTTTGTGCACGAGGCCGCGCAGTTCTTCCACGTGGATGCGCTGGCTGACGCCGATGCAGCCGGGTATGTAGAGAGGCTCAGGGGTGAAACCGGGACGGCGTTTGTCGCGGTCATGCGCGGCGGGACCTGGCTGCTGCGCTCGAAGCCTGAAGCGGTGAATGCCGCGCTGCGCGAGGCGCCGGAGCGGCAACGGCGTCTCGATTTGACCCAGCTCCACTCCATCGTGCTCGAACGGCTGCTCAAGTTGGACGCGGAGAAGATTCGCGAGCAAACTAATATTCGCTATCTGCGCGACGCCGGCGAGGCGGTGGACCAGGTGCGGCGCGGCGAGGCCAACGTGGCCTTTCTGACCAACGCGGTGACGATGGAGCAGCTCAGGGAAGTGGCTTTTGCCGGGGACGTGATGCCGCAAAAGTCCACCGATTTTTATCCCAAGCTGCTGAGCGGGCTGGCCATCTATGCACTGGAGTAAGGAAAGGCGAGGACGGCGGGCGCGCGCCGGGCTCTGGACGGTTCTCATCGCGGTAACTGCCTGCTTTTCTGCCCTTGCACAGGGGCCTCCGGGCCCGGCAGGCCGGTTTGTGGTGATGCTCGACGCGGCCCATGGCGGCGACGACGCGGGAGCGACCATCGTGGACCAAGCCGGCAAACCCGAACCGGAAAAGGCGTACACGCTGGCTTTGAGCGTCAAGCTCCGCTCGCTGCTTGGCGCACGAGGGATTTCGGTGGTGACCACTCGCGAGTCTGACGTGACCATGGCTGCGACCCAGCGCGCTGAAATCGCCAACCATGCGAAGGCGCAGGCATGTCTGAGCCTGCACGCAGCGATGAACGGCGCCGGGGTGCATTTGTTCATCTCCTCGCTGGCTCCCGCGCAGGGCGCGAACCTTGTGCCCTGGACGACGGCGCAGGCGGCGTGGGTGTCACGGAGCGTGGCGCTGGCCGGCGTGCTCAATTCGGCGCTTCTCCATGCGGGGTTGACGGTAAGCGTGGGCCGCACCGCGCTGACCGCCATCGACAGCATGACCTGCCCGGCGGTGGCGGTGGAAGTGGCCCCGGAGCGCGGCCATGAACTGGAATCCGGCGCCGGCCTCGACGATCCCGCTTACCAGGCCAAGGTGGCCGACGCGCTGGCGGCAGCGCTGTTGGAATGGCGCGCGGAGGGCGCGCAGCCGTGATCCCACGCTACCAGGCCATTCTTTTTATGATTTTGCTCGGCGCTTCGGTGGCGATGGGCGTCGTTCTATGGCAATTGCGCGACCGGGCTCACCGGCGCCTGCTGGCGGGCGAGGATTCGACGCCTACCCACGCGCCTGAGGTTGCCCCGGTTGAGCAGGCGACGCTCATGGTGGCCAACAACGCCGATGACTCGCTGGAGGCGCGAGAGCTTGACCTACCTTTGCCGCCGAACCCGGACGCGCGCGCGCGCTCCGTGCTGGGCAAGTTGCTGGACCTTTACGCGGTCCCCGGGGCGGCACATCCCGTGCCCGGCGGCGCCAGCTCGATTGAGCAGGTGTTTCTGCTGCCAGCGACGACTCAGGGCGCCGCCGCCGCGGATGGCGCCGGTGCGCCTTCAAGCGCAAGCGAAGCGCCTGCATCTGGCGAAGATGCGCAATCCGGCTCGGAATTGGCGGTGGTGAACCTGACGGACGCCTTCGCGGCGAATCATCCTTCGGGTCTGGAGACGGAGACGCTGACCATACTTTCGATCTGCGCCACGCTGCACGCGAATTTGCCCCGCGTGACCGAGGTGCGGTTTCTGGTGGATGGAGAGCAGCGCGCGACCCTGGCCGGCCATGCCGACCTGACCCGCACGTATCTGGCGGCGGGCGCGGAGCCGAGTCCATGATCGCAACGCCTCTCCCGAACACATTTTTCAATTCGGCCGAGTTCGCAGTATGATTGAGCGGTATCTATGCCAAAGTCGGTTCACATTACGAAACCCCCGCTCTCCTCCGAAGAAGAGGCGAAGCGCCTGCGCATTCCCAAGCGTCGTCAAAAGGAGCTTTTCGCGTTGGCCGAGGAATATGTCAAACAATTACGGGCCAAGGAAAAAGCTATTGCAGACGCGCCCACCGAACGGCGAGAGAAACGCAAGAATGCCGCCTCTGCCGCCGATTGATCCCAAAGCCGTTTTCCTGAATATCCCGTACGACGAAGAATTCCGCAGCCTCTATGTGGCTTACGTTGTTGGGCTCTACCAAATTGGCCTGGTTCCTCATGTCATATACGGGCCGGGTGTCCTCAGAGAACTCTGCTTGCTTGCCTCGCGACTCACAGAATTAATCAGGAAAGTGAAGTCGCGCTCATGACACCCACCATCGGCGTGTTCGACTCGGGCTTCGGCGGGCTGACCGTGCTGCGGGCTCTCATTCATCGGCTGCCGCAGGCGCAGTACGCGTTCCTGGGCGACACGGCGCGGCTGCCCTACGGGTCAAAGTCGCGGCGCACCATTGCCCGCTACGCCACGCAAAGCGCGCAGTTCCTGGTGCGGGAACAGCGCGCCGAATTCCTGGTGATCGCGTGTAATACAGCAAGCGCGCTGGCGCTCGACGCCATTCAGGAGGCCGTCGATGTTCCCGTGCTGGGCGTAGTGGAGCCCGGCGCCGCGGCGGCGCGCGCCGCATCCAAAACCGGCGATGTGCTGGTGATGGCCACTGACGCCACGGTGCAGAGCCACGCCTATGCGGCGGCATGCAGCGCGCAAGGGCTGCGGGCGCTCGAAAAAGCGTGCCCGCTGCTGGTCCCGCTGGTCGAGGAAGGATGGGCCGAGCATCCGGTCACAGCCGAGGTGATTCGCATTTATCTCGATGAACTCCGGGCTGAGGCTGCCGCGAAAGGGCTCGACGCGGATACGCTGGTCCTCGGCTGCACGCATTATCCGCTGCTCAGGCCGCTGATCGAAGCGGCGGCGCCGCGCGGCATGAAAGTCATCGACTCCGCAGAGGCCGCGGCCGACGCCGCCATACGCCTTTTCAACGGCCGGGCCGCGCCTCCGGCAACGGATCTCGGCGCACCCACGCGGATTCGCTGCTTTGCCACCGATTCGGTGGAAAAATTCGCGCGGCTCGGCTCGCGGTTTCTCGATCGCCCCGTGGGGAACGTGGATCTGATCGATCTTGGCGGGT
>JASHTU010000016.1 GCA_030040395.1 Acidobacteriaceae bacterium | reverse complement strand
GTCTTCTCCGCCGAGCCGTCGATGACCGTGAACAGGTTGTCCGAAGCGTGCGAGGCCGCGCAAGCTGCACGCATCTCGGCGTTGGGCTCGACGGCAAGCACGCGGTTTCCGTTGGCGCGGAACAGGTCCCCAACCATGCCGGTTCCCGCGCCGACATCGGCCACGGTCCACTGGGGTACGAGGCCGCACCACTGGCGCAGCAGAGGCAGCACAATATCGGGCTGGTAGCGCTCACGGTGCTGAGCATACCTGGCAGCTTTTCCGGTGAACCTGCCCCAGTGCTCCGCCATCTCTACGCGGGCAATTCCTTCCACCGCGACCTTATTCCTTCCACTTGATGTTGCAGCCCATGGACGGGCGCTGGTCGGTGGGAACTTCTTTGCCGGCGAGAACGGCGTCGATGGCAGCGCGCAGATCCTCTCCGGTAACGGGAATGTTGCTGCCGGGACGGCTGGAGTCGTATTGGCCGCGATAGACGAGGCGCAGACCCCTCTCGAAGAGGAAAAAGTCGGGGGTGCAGGCGGCATGGAAGGCGTGGGCTACTTCCTGCGTCTCGTCATGGAGATAAGGGAAGGTGAAGCCGTAGGTCTGCGCCTGTTGCTTCATGCCGGCGGGGCTGTCTTGGGGGTGCGTGGTTACGTCGTTCGAACAGATGGCGACAATACCCAGCGGCTTGCCGGCGTAGTCCGCGCCCAAGCTGCCGAGAGTCTTCTCAATGTGCTTGACGTAGGGGCAATGGGTGCAGATGAACATGACCAGCAGCGCATCCTTGTCGCGAAAGTCGTCGCGGCGCACGGTGTTGCCGGTGACTACATCGGTGAGGGCAAAGTTGGGGGCGATGACGCCGAGTTCGAGCATGGTCGATTCAGTAAGGGCCATGATTGTTCTCCTTTGCGAAAGATAGCAAGCTAGCGAGTTAGCGAGTCAGCGAGTTAGCGAGTTAGCGGGTCAGCGAGTTAGCGAGTCAGCGAGTTAGCAAGTTAGCGAGTCAGCGAGTTAAGGAGTCAGCGAGTTAGCGAGTCAGCGGGTCAGCGAGTCAGTAAATTGGCGGGTCGGCACTTACCCACACTTGCCGCAAAAAACAAAGATTCGGCAAGGATGGGGCGCCCGCATCGAGCTAAAACAAACCTGGTTGGCGGCCAGGCATGGCCAGGCCGAAGTGTTCGTAAGCGAGGCGCGTGGCGACGCGGCCGCGCGGGGTGCGATCGAGAAAGCCAATCTGGATGAGGAACGGCTCATAGACTTCTTCGAGCGCGTCTTGTTCTTCGGCGAGCGTGGCGGCCAGGGTGCCGAGGCCGACGGGTCCGCCGTCGTATTTCTGGATGATGGCGAGCAGGAGGCGGCGGTCGATTTCGTCGAAGCCGTGCGCGTCGACTTCGAGCATGGTGAGGCCGGCGTTGGCGGTGGGGCGGTCGATGGCGCCCGTGCCGCGCACCTGGGCATAGTCACGGACGCGGCGCAGCAAGCGGTTGGCGATGCGGGGCGTGCCGCGGGAGCGGAGAGCGATTTCCGCCGCGCCGTCAGGATCGATGGGAACCTGCAGGACCTCGGCGGAGCGCTCAACAATGATGCGCAGCTCTTCTTCAGTGTAGAACTCGAGGCGCAGCAGGATGCCGAAGCGGGAGCGCAGGGGTGAACTGAGCAGGCCGGGGCGCGTGGTGGCGCCGATAAAGGTGAAGGGCTTGATTTCCATGACGTGGGTGCGCGCCGCGGGGCCCTGGCCGATGATGATGTCGATTTTGTAATCCTCGAGCGCGGTGTAGAGCTTTTCTTCGAGCACTGGCTGCAGGCGATGGATTTCGTCGAGAAACAGCACCTGGCGCTCGCGCAGGTTGGTGAGGATGGCGGTGAGGTCGCCCTGAATCTGGAGGGCGGGGCCGGAGGTTTGCTGGAAGCCGACATCGAGCTCGTTGGCAATGATGGTGGCGAGCGTGGTTTTGCCCAGGCCGGGAGGGCCGGAGAGGAGGACGTGATCGAGGGCCTCACCGCGGGATTTGGCGGCCTCAAGGGCGATTTCAAGCTGGGCTTTGGCTTTTGATTGGCCGATGAACTCGCCGAGCCAGCGCGGCCGCAGCTTGAGCTCGAAGCTCTGCTCCTCGTCGGCGCGCGCGGCGCTGACCAAGCGTTCCGGAGAGTTATCGCGCGCGATGGCCATGCTGAGGAGAAGTGTAGCTTGTGCCGGGTCGAGCGGCAAAGAGCGGCTGCGCGGGGTTGCGCCGGTGCGTCAAAGCGAATGGAAGGCGGTCCGCAGCCCCGAAACAGTAGTCAGTCGTCAGCGGTCTGTGATCAGTGGTCGGTGGATCCGCGAGGCCGAATTGAAGCTGCTTTCAGCTCCGAGGGTCTACGACGAAAGTAACATTACCATCTCACCCGAAAGTCTTGTTTTGCGAGAAAAAGAAGCCTTATAGTTGAGGTAATCAACGGTACACATCAGCGCCAGGATTCGGCAGGGTCGAGTCTGCCAGGAGAAGTGCGGGATTTTTATGCTCAATCGCTTTGACTTGAAGTTACTTTTACTGATCGGTTGTGTTTTGCCCATCGCCGGATGCGGGAACCCCTTGGTGGATTCGATTGCGGTGACGCCGCAGAGCCAGTCGACGCCGGTAAGCGGGAAGGTGCAGTTTACTGCGACGGGGACCTACGGGCATGGGACCCACCCCTCGTCGACGCAGGACATTACGAGCCAGGTGACTTGGACTTCCAGCGCGCCAGCGGTGGCCACGATCACCGCCGCCGGTCTTGCCACCGGGGTTGCGCCAGGGGAAACGACCATCACGGCGACGATGAACGGATTCACGGGCGTCATTTCCGCCACGGCCGCGCTTACGGTAACCGGAGCAGGCGGAACGGTGACCGGCTCGGCCGACATTACTTCTGTAAACATTATCCCCAGTACGCAGTCGGTGGCTTCGCCCGGGGGAAAAGCCCAGTTCATGCCCATCGGATTAACCTCGACCGGCACGAGCGTGAGCCTTGCGAGTGCGGTGGCATGGAGCTCCAGCAGCACCCAGATCGCCACGGTGGATTCTACGGGCACAGCGACGGCAGTGAGTCAGGGCACCGCGACTATCAGCGCCGTTTACATGAATCCGGATGAAACGGTGGCCACCGGTTCGGCGACCTTCCAAGTGCTCGAGGGCAACTCGGAGATGGTCACCGCGTTGACGATGTTTCCGACTTCCCAGGCAGCGACCGCGGCGGCGCAACAAAGCCAGTTCACGGTGCTGGGCACGGAGAACGGTCTGCAATACGACGTGACCACCCAGGTTGCATGGAGCTCAAGCAACCCGGCGGTGGCGAGCGTAGGCACGGCGGGCAACGGCACGCCAGGATTGGCGAAGGCGTTGAGCGCGGGAACCACGACGATCGAAGCAACCTATACGAACACAGACACGAGCAAGGTTGTGGCCACGGGAAGCTATTCAGTGACCATCGGAGCCATCCAGGAGCCGCTGCTTTCGATCA
>JASHTU010000194.1 GCA_030040395.1 Acidobacteriaceae bacterium | reverse complement strand
GGTCAAAGTACTCGTCCGTCAGTTTCCCCAGCTCCTGCTTCCAATTCGCAGTTGCAGCGCCCGCGGAGGCCGCTCCAGTCATAAGCACTCCCATCGCGGTCAAAATGGCAAGCCTCTTCACCGTCCCTCGCTCGATGTGAAACTTCTCTACGCGCTCACCGGCGCGGGCGCCAAATCGCCCAGCAGTTCGTGGATTTCGAGCAGTACTTCGTCTGGGCGCGTGGCCGTTAAAGGATACTTGAGCAAGCCCTGCGGCGTGAACTGGGCTCCGCGTTTGGCGTTCCGGGCCACCACCCGCATCAGGTGCTGCGGATCCACGGCGGCGTTCTCCACAAAACGAATCTGCAGCTCGCTGCGTTTGCGGTCGATCTGCGCAATGCCCATGCGTTCGCATTCGAGACGGATCAGCGCCGCTTCCAGCAGAAACACCGTGGCGTCAGGCGGCGCGCCATAGCGGTCTTCCATCTCCGCGCGCACCTCGTTCACCGCCGCCTCGCTCTTGGCCCCGGCGATCTTCTTATACAGCCGTAGCCGCTGATTTTCTTCCGGCACATAACTCTCGTCGATGCGCAGCGCGATGCCGAGATTGAGTTGCGTCGCCGGCCGCTCCTCGGCGCTCTCGCCCTGCAGCTCTTTCACCGCGGCCTCCAGCATCGAGGTGTACAATTCGAATCCCACCGCCTCGATATGCCCGCTTTGTTCCCCTCCCAGCATGTTGCCCGCGCCCCGCAACTCCAGATCCAGCGCCGCAATTTTGAAGCCCGCGCCCAGGTCGCTGAATTCCTTCAGCGCCGCCAGCCGCCGCCGCGCAATCTCCGTCAGCTCGTTTTCCTGCGGGATAAGTAAATACGCATACGCGCGCCGGTTTGACCGCCCCACCCGCCCGCGCAATTGGTAGAGCTCGCTCAATCCGTGCCGGTCCGCGCGATTGACCAGAATCGTGTTCGCCAGGGGAATGTCAAGGCCGTTCTCGATGATCGTGGTGGCCACCAGCACGTCGAACTCGTGGCGCATGAAGGCCAGCATCACCTTCTCCAGCGCGGTTTCGCTCATCTGCCCGTGCCCTACGGCCACGCGCGCCGCGGGCGCCAGCTCCTGAATCCGCGCCGCAATCTCGTAGATCGACTCCACGCGGTTGTGGACAAAATACACTTGCCCGCCCCGCTCCAGCTCCACTTCGATCGCCGAGCGCACCAGCTTCTCGTCAAACTTCGCCACCACCGTCTGAATCGCCATGCGGTCCTTGGGCGGCGTCTCGATCACGCTCATGTCGCGCAGACCCACCAGCGACATGTGCAGCGTGCGCGGAATCGGCGTGGCGCTCATCGCCAGCACATCGATTTCCTTGCGCAACTGCTTCAGCCGTTCCTTGTGGCGCACTCCGAAGCGCTGCTCCTCATCCACCACCAGCAGGCCCAGGTCCTGAAACTTGATGTCTTTCGAGAGCAGCCGGTGCGTGCCGATCAAAATATCCACGCGCCCCGTCTCCACGCGCTCCACAATTTCTTTCTGCTCTTTCGCCGTGCGGAAGCGCGAGATCATCTCCACGTAAATGGGAAACTGCGCGAAGCGCTTCTTGAACGTCTCGAAGTGCTGAAAGGCGAGCACCGTGGTCGGCGTAAGCACCGCCACCTGCTTGCCGTCCTGCACCGCCTTGAACGCCGCGCGCATCGCCACTTCGGTTTTGCCGTAGCCCACGTCGCCGCACAGCAGCCGGTCCATCGGCGTCGGCGACTCCATGTCGTTCTTGATGGCCTGGATGGCAACCATCTGGTCATCGGTTTCGTTGTAATCAAACGCGTCCTCAAACTCGCGCTGAAACTCGTTGTCTTTTGAGAACGCCGTGCCCGGCGCGGTGTGCCGCTCGGCGTAAAGCTTCAGCAGTTCCGCGGCCATGTCCTGCATGGCCTTGCGCACGCGCGCTTTGGTTTTGGTCCATTGTTGCGAGCCCAGCCGGTTCAGCGCCGGCGCCGGCCCCGAATCCGTCGACCGGTACTTCTGAATCAGGTCCAGCCGCGTCAGCGGCACATAAAGTTTGGCCTGCTCGGCGAATTCCAAAATCATGAACTCCACCGCCAGCCCGTCCTGCTCGATCTCCTTCAATCCCTGGTATTGCGCGATCCCGTGCTCCACGTGCACCACGTAGTCGCCAATACTGAGATCGCGAAAATCGGAAACGAACGCCGCTGTTTTCGAGCGCTTGGGCGCCGGCCGCGCCGCCACGTCGGCCTCATCGGAGAGATCGTTGGCCCCAAACACCACCACCCGCGCGTCGGCAAAGCTCACCCCCGCCGCCAGCGGCGTGCGCACAATCACCGGCACGCGCAAATCGCCGGCCAGGTAGCTGGCTTCCTCCAGCATCATCTCGCTGGCCGCGTGGGGCAGCCGGCTGCCCAGCCGGTACGGCGCCTGGTATTCGCGCAGCACCGTGGCCAGCCGCTCCACGTCGCCCTGGTTCGGCGCCGCCAGCACCATCCGCGTGTCGGTCTGCATCAGCGCGCGCAACTGCTCAATGAGAGCCGGAATCGATCCATGAAACCTGAGCGTAGGCCGCGTGGGAATCTCGATCTCGCCCAGCGTCGAGTCCTCGTCCAGCACGTCTACCGCGCCCAACTGATCGAGATCCAGCCCCATTTGCGCTTGGAGCGAAGCCGCCACCACCTCCGGCCGCAAATAAATATCTTCCGGACGCACCAGCGACCCCATCCCCGACCGCTCATGCCGCTGCTCGACCTTGTTCCACCAGCGGTCAATCTGGTTGCGCACCATGGCCGGCTCATCTACAAACAGCGCGCACCGGGGAATCAGCGTCAGCAGCGACTTCTCCGCGCCCGCCACGCCCGCGAAAAACTCCCACCCCGGAAAAACGCTCAACTCGCCCGCCGCCGCAGCCTCTTCCGCTGCGGCTTCGTCTTCGCTGCCTTGGTCATCGAACTCGACGCGCTGCCGGCTCAGCCGCCCGTTCACCGCCGCCAGCAGATGCTCCGTCACCGGCGTCTCCGTCAGCGGTAGCAGCAGGGCCTCGTCCAGTCCCGACTGCGACCGCTGCGTCTCGGGATCAAATTTGCGTATGGTCTCGATCTCGTCGCCGAAAAATTCGATGCGCACCGGCCGGTCGGCTTCTGCCGAATACACGTCCACGATCCCGCCGCGGCGCGTAAACTGGCCCGGCATCTCCACCAGGTCCATGCGCGTGTAGCCCACGCTGGCCAGGTGCGCCGTCAGCACCTCGATGTCCACCTCTTCGCCGCGCTTGAGCGTCACCGCCAGGCCCGCATAGTACTCGCGATCGAAGAGCCTGAGCGC
>JASHTU010000193.1 GCA_030040395.1 Acidobacteriaceae bacterium | reverse complement strand
CTTCGATGAGAAAACTAAGAATGGCGGCGAGGATGATGGCGGGAAAATTCAACCGGAAGGGCGCTGTTTCGGTTTCCATTATTCTCCTTCGCTTTTGACGTTTGAGGACATCTGCACTCAAGAAGTAGAGACGCGGAAACGCATTGGGCGAAATTCTATTTCATTTTCTTCGACTTGTCGCGTATTCTCCGTGGCGGCTTGAAGTCGGCGCCATATCTTCGCTCAGGACGCGCCGCTCACCCGGCGCGAGTCAATCATCCGTATCACGCGGGCAGGAGGGCGTTGGCCGGGATGCGACTCCCTCTGATCGACGGAGCGGGATTCGCAATTTGCGACGCCGGGGCGCGCGGCAGGAGTATTCTGCCTTTTCTGAAAGAAATCTCCCCGCTAGCGAGGTTGAACATGAAGCGTATGGGATGGATGGTGATGTTGATCGGCTTGCTGTGCGTGCAGGCGGCAACGGGCGCGGGCGGGCCGGGCAAGCCAATTCGGGTGATGATTCTGGATGGCGAAAGCGGCGGCTCGTACCACAATTGGCGGCTCACCACGCAGGTGTTGAAGAAAGAGCTCGAAGAGACGGGCCTCTTCGACGTAACCGTGGTGACCGCGCCGCCTTCGGATGGAGATTTCAGCCAGTTCAAACCGCAGTTCGACCATTACCAGGCAATCGTGATGAACTACGACGGCCCGGACTGGCCCCAGTGGCTGCGCACGGAGTTCGAGCAGTATATGCGCGGCGGCGGAGGGCTGGTGATTGTGCACGCGGCTGACAACGCATTTCCGAACTGGCCGGCATATAACCAGATGATCGGGGTGGGCGGCTGGCGCAACCGCGACGAGCATGCGGGACCGCACTGGTATTGGCAGGACGGCAAGATGGTTGCGGATACCTCGCCGGGCCGGGCCGGCGAGCACGGTTTGCGGCTGCCCTTCGAGTTGACCACCCGCGATCCCGAGCACCCTATCATGCGCGGCCTGCCGCCGGAGTGGCTGCACGTGAACGACGAATTGTATGCGAATTTGCGCGGGCCGGGCGAAGACATGACGGTGCTGGCCACGGCGCACTCGGACCCCAACAACCGGGGCACGGGGCGCGACGAGCCGATCCTGATGGCGCTGCGGTATGGCAAGGGGCGGATTTTTCACACCACCATGGGGCACGACGTGTTTGCATTGAGCGGAGTGGGCTTTATGACTACGTATCAGCGCGGCACGGAGTGGGCAGCGACGGGGCGCGTGACGTTGCAGGTTCCGGCAACGTTTCCGACGGCGAAGACGGTGAGCTATCGCGTGGACCTGGCGGAGATGGATCCGGGGTATTTGCAGGGCGCGTCAGAGATTGTAAGTGAGGGGAAATAGGCAGGGGTCAGGGATCAGGGGTCGGGGATCAGGGGGGCCAAAAAATGGGCGGCAGAGCTGTGTGCGCCTGCCGCCGCCCGTCCCTGGGTTGTCTTGAAATTGCCGCAATTCTGCTCAACCTTTTCTGAATCAGGACCGCCGAACGGGCGAGCCCACGTCCTCGATCCCTGTTTACTGCAGGAGCTTGGTCACTTCCTGCTGCACGCTATTGGCCTGCGCCAGCGCCGCGATGCCGGTCTGGCTGAGGATCTCGTACTTCGACATATTCGAGGTGGCCGCGGCGTAGTCCGTGGCCTGGATGGCGTTCTGGGCCGAGGTCACGTTCTCTTGCTGGGTGCTCATCACCTGGCTGATGGCGTTCAGGGTGTTGATCTGTGCGCCGATGTAGCCGTCCTGCGCCGCCACGTAGGCGATGGCGTTGTTGAGCACCGACTCGGCATTCTGCGCGTTGCCCTGCGTCGTGAGGTTGGTGTTCGAGAGGTCCGCCGTCTGGTCGCCACCCTCCGCCGTCACGTAGCTGATGGTGGTGGTTGCCGCGGTTGAAGCGGCGTCAGAGGTGGTGGCGCCGGTGGTGGTGTCGGTCACATTGGCGTTCGCCGCGGTAATGGTGACGGCGGCGTTGGTGTTGGTGAGCAGGATGCCGGTGTCGTTGCCGGCCACAGCTCCGTCGCCCACGGCCGCGGCGGTGGTGAAGTTCGCCGTTACGCCGGGGATGCCATCCTCGTTAATCTCCGAGATCAGCCCGCTGACCGTTGTCGCCGTGGTCGTGATGGTGCTGGTGGTGCCGTCAGGATTGGTAATGGTGAACACCACGCCAGTTCCACCGAGGGCGTCGGTCTGCGCCGCGGCATCGCTCAGCACCGGGCCGGCCGCATCTTTAGAGAGGTCGACAAAGATCCCTGCATTGCTCTGTTGCACCGTGCCGCCGGAGTCGCCGACGCTGGACTCGGTGAGCTTGGCGAAGTACAGACTGTCAATCGAGGCGCCCGTGGAAGAGGAGTCGCCGGTGTAAATCGACAGGCCCGCCTGGGAGCCGGTAAACACCTGGTTCTGGTTGTAGGTGGTCGTCGAGCCGATGTTGTTGATCTCCGACAGAATCGACTGGTACTCCTGGTTGGCCGCCGACTCCTGCGAGCTATTCAGGGTGCCGTTAGAGGCTTCGGTGGCCAGCGTAATCGCCCGGTTAAGCAGGTTCGTGACCTGCGAGAGGGCGCCGTCGGCCACCTGCAGCAGCCCCACGCCTTCCGTGGCGTTGGTGGTGGACTGCGTCAAGGCCGCCGAGTTTGCCGCCAGGCCGTTGACCAGCGAAAGACCCGCGGCGTCGTCCGCGCCCGAGTTGATGCGCGAACCCGACGACAACTGCTGCAGAACCGTCTGCAGGCTGTTGTTCGTGTTGTTGAGATTGTTCTCTGCGTAGATTGCCGAGAGGTTGTTCAAAACACCGAGGGCCATGGGATTCAACTCCTTCTTTGGATGGCTTGATGCGAGCCCAACAGCCGGTGCGTCTGCCTGTCCGCCCGGCGTCGCTTGTTCCGGATGGGCGTTTTTGCATCCACCCCATTCATCGGAGGGGGTGGAAATAACTTTAGTCATAATTTTTCGGACCTTCGCCGGCGGCCCTTGTCGCGCCCCGAATCAGGTTGTCGCGCTTCGGTTCACTTGGTGTCCCGAAGCGCGCCACTGGCTGTCCCGAAGCGCGGCGCCGGTTTGTCCCGCTTTGAGTCAGGCTTGCCGTCCGCAGCCCCGCCGAGCCGGTCCCGGCGCGGCTCGCGCGACCCGCGGTCCGGTCTCCGCAACCCTCCCGATAGGCGCTTCCCGGTTCGGCCGCTTGAAGGGCTCACGACCGCGCGAAAGAGCGAAAGAAATCACTACCTCAATCGTGCGCGGCAATGCTATCCTGCCAATTACCCCCAGGTTTCGCCCCCAAAAAAGGACTACAGAATTGAATTTCGCCGCAAGGAGGCGCTATGAAGAAATCTGCGTTGGTCGGTCCCGAGGTGAAGATCTATCTGAGCGTGCACGATGCCCTCATTGGCGTACGGCTGGACGAGGACACCGCGAATCGCTACTCCTGGTTTGCCGTTCAAATCTATACCGAAGTGGCCGGAAACACCGCTCTTCAGGGGGCCTTGAGCGTGGCCGCCAGCTCCGCGAAGGAGGCCTATCCGGGGCTCAAGCAATGGTACAGGTCGACTACCATGGCCGCCTCGGACACGGTGCAGCTGGGCTACTTGAAAGCGGCGGGCAGGGGAGCCGCCCGCGGAGCCGGAGGCGAGATCGCCGGCTTCTTCGATATCGTCACCGGGATCGCCAAGGCCAATCACATTGTGATGAACGATTGCGCGCTCGCCATCACCAAGGTCATGCTGGATGTGCTAGCCGGCATCGAATTGGCGGGCACGGTGGTGGCTGCGTGGGCCGCCGCGTTCTATGTGCTTTCACTGGTCCAGGATTCGCGAGAGATGGTCAACGCGTGTTCTTGAGACCGGTGGTCGCAAGGAACAAAAGAACGGCGGCACTGGGCATGACCCCCTGCCGCCAATGGTCTTGACTACGACCTCATTTGCTCTCTGCCTGTAAACTCACGCTCCATGCGTCCAAGGTTGCGTTCAGCCCCCTGGCCGCTCCCGGGGTTGCTGCAGGACTTCCGTTATTGGTCCGCGCCGGGCGCGGGGGCCTGGGGGTTGTCCGGCGGAGGCTGCGGCGGCGGAGGACTGCCCGGCTGCGCGCCCGGACCCCGCCTCTCTCGGTGCTCGCCCGGACGCCTTTCCATCCGGCCCTCCATGTGCTCGGCGCGGAAGCTCTGCACCTGCTTCCACTGATCCGGGGTCAACTTCATGCGGATGGCCAGGAGGAAGCGCGCGTTGGCTTTTTCGAGGTCGGCCCGCGCCGCGACCACCTTGTCGATCTGGGCGTCGATTGACGCCTCGTTCGGCTGCTCGGCGCTCATCAGCGGCTGCATGGCCAGCTCCGCCCGCTCCAGGTTTGCCTGCAGGTCGATGAGCTTTTCGCGATGATCGTAGAGAATGGTGTCCATCGCCTTCTGCTGATCCGAGGTAAGTTTCAGTTGCGCCGCGATCCGGGGATTGTTCCACCAACGGCTCATTCTGCCCTCAGGGCCGAAGGCCCGCTCGAAGGGAGGGCGATGCTCCGCGAAACCGGGCCCCACGCCCATGGGGCCCGGCCCCTGCGCTGGGGCAAAGGCGCCGCCCAGCAAGACTCCCGCCAACGCCAATACTGCATGTCGTGCAATGGTAACTTTCATGGAAAATCTCCCTCGTTCCTACTTTGTATTGTTCGTCTTTTCGTTCCCGGTCCTTACCGATTGTTGTCCTCGTCCATCAATTGGGCCAGCGGCGCCATGGCGTCTGGGACTTCCTGCGACACGTCCTGATCCACCGTGGCCATCAAATTCGCATCCTCCATGCGGGCGTGCTGGGCAGCCGCCAACTGTCGCTGCCGGGCCGCCTGGACGGCCGCGATCCTGGCCAGCTCGCGGCGATGATGGCGGTCATAAAGGCCTCCGGCCAGACTGCCCGCCGCCAACACGCAGCCCAGCGCCCAGGCAGCGGCGGGCCGCCAACTCCTGCGCCGCCTCGCCACCGAAGCTGTGCGCGGTCGGCTATACGCCGCCTCGCTCCAGGCATAAACGCTCAGGCGAAAGTTCTCGAGCGCCTGGTCCAAGTCCTGGTCTTCCACCTCGCCTCTCAAATCCTTCTTCAAAGAATTCATGGTTTGCCTCCCAGTTCCCCCCGCACTTTTACGAGCGCCCGCGAAAGGTGCGCCTTGACCGTGCCTTCGCTTAAGCCGGTGGCGCGCGCGATCTCGCCTAACTCCTGCTCCTCGACGTAGCGCAGCAAAAACACGGTGCGCTGCCGCTCGCTCAGGCCGGCGACGGCCTTCCACACCTTGGCCACCCGCTCCCGCGCCAACAACTGCTGTTCCGCGGTGCGTTCGCCGCTGGGCAGCCATTCGGCGGCTTCGTCCAGGTCCACGGCGTTGTTGCGCGTCTGCCGCCAAAACTGCATGCGGCGGTTGCGCCAGTGGTCCTTTTCAAGGTTGATGGCGATGCGCATCAGCCAGGTCATGGCGGTTGATTCGCCGCGAAAACGCGCCCAGTTCCGATGGGCCTTGAGAAAGCATTCCTGGGTGAGCGTCTCAGCCAGATCGAGGTCGCGCGTGGAGGCCAGGAGGAAGCGGAAAATCTGCGGACGGTGAGTTTCCACCACACGCGCAAACTCTTGCGCAGCAGATTCTTCCGCCGCTTCAACGCCCATCGGATCGATCGCTGTCCCGGCCGCCATCACTCTGGTAGACGCTCATGCCCGGCGCGAGTTTACAGCCCTCCACATTCATTTTCACTCCGGGATGTGGTCATTTTTTTATGAACGGGCTCCAAATTCGGCGAGAACCGCGCTGCGCCGCAGAGACTGGGTTCCCGCACGCATCGCTGCGCAAGAGACAGAATTTTCCTCTAACGGGACCGGACGCGGACCTGCGGCATCCGGCCGCCGCCTTGCGGGAATAGTCGTGGACAACGTTGCGGCCTAGACTTGCGCCGCCTGTCCGACTTTTCCCGTGGCAGCCGGAGCGGGGGCCATTTGCGGCTCTTGATAAAGCGCGGCGCCCGCGATTGTGCCGACGACCATTTCAACCAGAGCTCCGAGCGTGGTGTAGAGCGTAAGGTGGCGCGAAAACAGGCTCATAGCCCACATCATGCTGAGGTTGGGCAGAAGCGCGCTGGCGATCCACATGACGACTCCGGCGCAAGTTGCCGTCTTTACCCCGGCGCCCAAGCGCGGCCGGATGGCGGCGTAAACCCACACCGCGAGTATCCCGAGCGCGATTCCAAAAAGATTGAACCAGACCATCTGGCCGGTGGAGAAGCCGGAATGGCCGAGATTTTTCATCTCAGCAGCCCAACGCGGCGCCAGCCACACGCCATCCACCAGAAATCCCAGAATGTCGAGCACGATGCCCGCAACGACGCCACCGAGGACTACGCGGCCTATGTTGATCTTTCCCATGAATCCTCCTTGGGGGACGGCGGGAGTATACGCAAGGGGAAAAGGGGTGCGCAACGTAAATTCTTGAGGTAAATCGGAATTTTGTGGAAATTTCCGCTGCCGGTGTATTCCGAAGGCGCAGCTTTGCGTCCATCCAACCACGGGAGGGCGTTTCAATGAAGATTGGAAAAAGTGTGTTTGGTGTAGGGAGCCTGGTTCTGATCCTGGCGTGGACGCCTGCGCTCTGGGCGCAAGGCGGTGGGCCCGCCATGGGAAGGGGATTTAGAGCCGGCGGCGGGTTCGAGGGTTTCCGAATGGCGTCACCGGTGACGGGCGCGCCGTATACCGCAGTCCGAACCATCACGCGCGTGCAGAAGCTTGCTGACGGCACAACCATCACGCACCAGAGCGTGACCCAGGAGGCTCGCGACTCAAACGGTAGAACCTACACCGCGACGCAGATGGAGGGCACGCAAGGCGCCGCAGGCGCGCCGCGCACTCTTTACCGCGTCTTCGACCCGGTGAACCGGCTGTCGATCAATTGGTCTTCCAGCAACAAGCAGGCGAACCTGATGCACCTGCCCGACCCCAGCCAGTCCGGAGGCCGGCGGATGGGCGGGGCATGGCGCACCTCCGATGCCGGCGCACCCATGCGGATGCACGGAAACGCCCAATTCAAGCCGACAGTGGAATCGCTGGGCTCGAAAACCATTGATGGCGTTGTGGCCGATGGAACACGCACCACGATCGTGATTCCGGCGAGCCGGGAAGGCAACGATCAGCCGATTACGATCACGCATGAGACGTGGGTCTCATCGGATCTGAAGGTTCCGGTGCTGCGCACCGACACCGATCCCCGCTTCGGCACGACGACCATGGAGCTGACGAATATCAATCGCGCCGAACCCGACGCCGGGCTTTTCCAGGCGCCGGCGGGCTACACGGTCAATGAACGGTTTCCGGGGCAATCGCGTCCGTAAGCTCCTCCTGGGGCCGGCACAGTCGGAACAAAGAAGGAACTAGAGAGCAGGGAACA
>JASHTU010000015.1 GCA_030040395.1 Acidobacteriaceae bacterium | reverse complement strand
TTGGTTTGGCTGGTGTTGCACCTGATGATTGCGGGCCGGCTGCACTGGAAGCCGCCCAAGGCGAAGCTCGCCGGCCGCAATGGGCTCCTCGCCCTTGATTTTTCGGATGGGACCCTGATCCTGACCGAGGCCGGCTCGAAACGCCGCGCGTCGCTGCACGTGGTGCGCGGCGAAGAGGGACTGCGCGCGCTGGATCCGGGCGGCGTGGAGGTTTTTTCGACAGATTTCGATGGGTTTCGCGCGGCTCTCAGCGCCGAGAACCGCACCCTCAAGCGCGCGCTGACCGATCCGCGGCTGATCAGCGGCGTGGGCAACGCCTACTCGGATGAGATTCTCCACGCCGCGCGGCTTTCGCCGATCGCGCTCACGCACAAACTCAAGCCCGAAGAGTGGGAGCGGCTGTTCTCCGCCACGCGGGCGACGCTGACGCTGTGGATGGAGCGGTTGGCAGCCGAAGCCGGGAAGGAGTTTCCTGAGGGCGTGACGGCGTTCCGGCCGGAGATGGCAGTGCATGGGCGTTTCGGACTGCCCTGCCCACGCTGTGGACAAAAGGTGCAGCGCATCCGGTACGCCGATAACGAGACCAACTATTGCGCGCTTTGCCAGACCGGGGGCAAGGTGCTGGCCGACCGCAGCCTGTCGCGGCTGCTGGGCGCGGACTGGCCGCGGACCCTGGACGAGTTGGAAGCCCTGAAACGCCGCTGATGCGCTTGGAAATACGGCATATGCGCCTCTGGGTGATCCGGCTTCAAATGGGCGGGTTCGATGCTACAATCGAAAAGGTTCATGGCCCAATGGTCAGTGGCCAAGCGGTCTGTGGCGGCAGTAGTTCAGTGGCAGAACGCCTGACTGTGGCTCAGGATGTCGTGGGTTCGATCCCCACCCGCCGCCCCATAAACAACTCATTTAAAATAAATTACTTACAAATTAGCCTTGACAAAATGCGCTAATTCTGTGCTACCATCCTTCACGAAATCGGGAGGCTTAGCACGATGGGCGCTCCAGTCATCACAATTTTTGTTAGGCACTCGGAAAACTGCAAGTACGCGGGGGATGAGTTTTCCCGCCGTTGCGATTGCAGGAAGCATTTCCGCTGGACTCAGAACGGCACCCAATACCGGCGCAAGGCCGGAACACGTTCATGGGAGGAAGCGGAGGAAATCAAGCGCCAGCTCCAGGATCAATTAGCCGGACGCACATCAGAGACAAGGGCGGCGGATAACGTGCGGGCTGTATCGGAGGCCGTGGACCTCTTCATCAAGGACAAGAAAGTCCAGGGCGTCACTCCGGGCGTCATCAAGAAGCACGTTTTAGAGTTGGAGCGCCTCAGCCAATTTTGTGAGCGCAAGGGTGTCTACACCATCCAGGGCATCACACGGGAGCTGCTAACGGACTTCTGTTCCACGTGGGAAACTCTCTACCCAAGCAGCTACACACGCGCCAAGGTCCGCGAGCGTTGCCGGTCTTTTCTCGGCTACTGCTACGAGTGCAAGTGGCTGGAGCGTGTTCCACCATTGCCTAAGATAAAAGTGGATGAACCGCCCACCATGCCGCTAACGGCTGATGAGTATGCACGGCTGTTGGACGCAATCCACATTGTGAAACCGCGCCGATGGGATGGCAAGATTTCGTCACAGGCGCTCACGGCCAGCACACGGGCGCGGATACGCGCACTAATTCAGCTCATGCGCTTTAGTGGCCTTGCCATCCGTGACGCGGTGACGTTGGAGCGGGCGGAAATACGGCATGATAAAGCCAAGGGTGTTTACCGCATCGTGACGGCGCGCCAGAAAACCGGGACCCACGTGTCGGTGCCCATTCCGTCAGACGTGGCGAAAGATCTGCTTGCCGTAGCCAACGACAATGAGCGGTATGTGTTTTGGACCGGGGAAGGTGCGGGCGAGACGATTGCAAAAACATGGGCCAACCGCTACATTCGGCCGGTGTTTGAGGCCGCCAAAATTCCGTCTAACGGGCACATGATCTCCCATCGGCTCCGGGATACCTTTGCCGTGGACCTCTTACAGAAGGGCGTCCCGCTTGAGGAAGTCAGCAAGCTTCTTGGTCACACGTCCATCAAAACCACAGAGCGCCACTATGCGGCTTGGATTCAAGGCCGCCAAGACCGCTTGGACTCGCTTGTGATGGGGACATGGACCGCTCCGGGGCAGAAAACGGAAAGGGTGAGTCGGTAAACTCTCACTCGCATCTATAGGCGAGACCGTGAATCGGTGTTGTGGATCGCGAAATGAGCAGACGTGTTGTCGGATTCACCTTCGACTGAGAAATGGCGGGCGTCCAAGTGCGCGAATTGCTCACGGGCCACTGTGAAAACTGGGATCAACTCTATCCGTCCACTCAAACCCGGTCCAGTGTCCGCGATCGCGTGCGCGCCTTTCTCCACTAATACTACGAAGCGCAATGGATTCCCCGTGTCCCACGCCTGCCCAAAATCAAAGTGGACGAGGCGCCCACCGTGCCGTTGACAGATGAAGAATGCACGCGGCAGTCGGGCGCAGTCGTAAAGGTGTTCCCGAAGCCGGAGAGGCAAGCGCGCGTCCGCGCCGCTCTCCAACACTTGCGCTGGATTGGCTCAGCAATTGGGGACGCGCTTAGGTTGGCGCGGAGCGAACCCTGGCGTAATGAAACGACCGCCCTTTAGATGATCGCGACGGCTCGTCAAAAGACGGGCGTGGATCTGGCTGTACCCATCCCGCCGAATGTGGCTGAAGAACTACTCAGCGTATCCAAGAACAATCCGCGCTATATCTTTTCGAGCAAAGAGCGAGTCGACGTCGATGCAATTACGAAGAGCTGGAGGAAATATTTCATTGCGCCGGTCTTCAGGGCTGCCAATATTAGCAAGGGCGGAAACATGGCGTCCCACCGACTCCATGATACATTCGCCGTGGACTTGCTCCAAAAGGGCGTCCCGCTTGAGGAAGACTCCAAATTGTTCGGGCATAAATCTATCAGGATCACAGAGAAGCATCACGCGAAGTGGGTGAAAGCCAGGCAGGACCGTCTTAATGCGCTCGTGGTGGGAACATGGGGCTGACGTCGCCGGGACAATTGGCGAGCGGCGGGTGGTGAACCCCCATAAGCGCTAAGATAAGCGTTCGAGTTGGGGTCTTCGTTTGCGGTTGGGTTCAGCGAGAGCGAATGCGATGTGGTTGCATCGGTGGAGCACGTTGTGGAGAGGCAGATGGGGAGCCAGGGCGGAAGTGATTTGATGGAAGGCGAATTGGAATTCACGCCAGCGGCTGGGTGTTCGCTTCTTCCCGCAGCAGATAACCCCAGGGGGAAAGGGTGTTTCCCCACCGCGCCAGCTT
>JASHTU010000192.1 GCA_030040395.1 Acidobacteriaceae bacterium | reverse complement strand
GCGTCCGATTTAGCGCCAGCCGCCGCCGAGAACGCGGCTTCCCCGGGCGCTCCCGACACTGGTCCCGTCTCTTACGCGGGCAACGGCTATCCCGTCACCCCGGCTCCCCTAAGCGCCCAGCCCGGAGAAACTGCTGCGCCCCCGCGTCCCTTCGCACCGGCCGCTCCCGCCTCCGCCGCGCAACGCACGCAGCCTCGCGAATCTCCCTCAGCCGGCGATCCCGCTCCGGTCTCGGGCCGCCTTGACGCCCGCGCCTCCGCCGCCTTCGCGTCAGCGCGCCCGGAGCAGCGGTTGCCCTCGCGCTCCGGTTCGGCCGAGCAATCGAATACCTCCATCATTTATGGGAAGCAACTTATTCTGAAGCTTTTCCGGCGCTTGCAGCCGGGCGAGAACCCTGACGTGGAAATTGGCCGGTTTCTCACTGAAATCGCCCATTTCACCCATATCCCGGCGTTCCTCGGCGAAATTTCCATCACTCCCGCGCACGTGGAAAAAACCACCGTCGCCATGCTCCAGGCCTTCGTGCCCAGCCTGGGCGATGGCTGGGACTGGTTTCTCGATCAACTCGCCGGATTTTTCCCCACGCTAGCCAGCGCGCCTCCGCCGCCGGAAACGCAGCCGCTGGGGTTCCTTCTCAACCCGGAGCCGTTGCCCGAGATCATGGTGGCTGCGCGGCCGTCGCTCGAAGCTGCTGCGCTCCTCGGACGCCGGACTGCCGAAATGCACCTGGCCTTGAGCTTTCCCGCCGACCTTCCCGCCTTCGCCCCCGAACCCTTCACGACCGAGGATCTCAGCCACGACGCCGGCCGCATCGAAACCCAGATCAAGTCAAGCCTGGAAGCGCTCAAGCTCGAGCTCGCCAGGCTCGACGATTTCACTGGCGACGCGGCCGCTTTGCTGCTCACGCGCCGCCTCACCCTCGTCGATCGCGCGCGCAGTGTTGCCGGCTTGCCCGCCGCGGGGCAGCGCATCCGCATTCATGGCGACTATCACCTTGGCCAAACCCTGCGCACCGCCGCTGCGCCAGCAGATTCCGCGGCCTCGACCGCCGGCGGGGGAGACTTTGTCCTCCTCGATTTTGAAGGCGAACCGGCCCGCTTCCTCGCCGAGCGCCGCCGCAAGCAATCGCCGCTGAAAGACGTTGCCGGCATGATTCGGTCGTTTTCTTACGCCGCGCGTTTCGGTCTGAATCGATATCTGGAGCAATTTCCGCATCGCTTGCAAGAGGCGCGCTCCAGCGCCGCAACCTCTCTTGCCGCCTGGGCGCGGTTTTGGGAAAACGCCGCATCCGCCGCGTTTCTCGCTGCGTACCGCGACGCCATTGCCGCCAATCCGGCGCTCTTGCCGCCTCCACTGGCCGCCCAGACCCAGCTCGACGCGTATATTCTGGAGAAGGCGCTCTACGAATTGCTCTACGAACTCAATCATCGTCCGGAATGGCTGCGCATTCCCATCGATGGCATCCTGGCGCTGTAAGAACGTCTGGGCCCGCGCATCTAGATCAGGCGCATCGATATCCTGCGCAGCAGAATCCCGAGGATGACCCGGAGCGGCCGGTCGTTTCCCCCGAACTTCACCTACTGCAATGGCGACAGCTGATCCTGTTCCCGAGCTTGCTTCTACGGCGACCCGCCCGGCAACCGATCTGCTTGTCATGGTCGCCGCCGGGACGCCGGAGCAATTTGAAGCCATCCTCGCCAACCTGGCCTCCTCATTCCCCCCGGAAGGCCTGCTGATCGCCAATCGAGGCTCTTTTCCGCCCAAAGAATATCCGGCCCTGCGCATTGTCTCCACGCCCTCGGCGAATACCGGCGCATGGAGCCTTACCGCCGGCGAGTTTGCCGAAGCCTACCGTCTTGCCCAGGAGAACGAAGCGCGCGCTGTCCTCATGCTCGGCCCCGGTTCCGATTCCCTCGCTTCCACGGCCCTACGGGGGCTGGCCGACGCCGTGCTCGACGCCTCCGCCGATCTCACTGTGCCTTTTTATGCTCTGCCGCCCCATCGAGGCATGATCAACTCCGCCATCCTCTACCCCCTCACGCGTACTCTTTTCGCGTCGCCGGTGCGTTTTCCTCTCGCCATCGATCTCGGCCTGTCCCCGCGCATGTTGCAAAGGCTTGCCGCGGCCGCGCAGCGCTTTAGCGCCGCCGACCAGGTGGAAGCGCTGGTGTGGCCGGTCGACGAGGCCGTCACCGCCGGATTCGCGGTAGACGAGTTCGACGCAGGCCCGCGCGCCCAGCCGCAACCGGCCGAGCCGGATATTAACGCGGTTCTGGCGCGCGTCACCGGTTCATTGTTCGCCGATATCGAGGCCAAGGCGGCCTTCTGGCAGCGCGCCCGCCGCTTGCCGCCGCTGCGCCACGCCAACTCCCAGCAGCCCCTGCCCGAAGGCGCCTCCGACGTTACCCAAATGGTCGAGTCCTTTCGCTTCGCGTACAACAACCTGCTTGAAATCTGGACGCTCATCCTCCCGCCTCATTCGCTTGTCGGGCTCAAGCGCCTTTCGCTCATGAGTCCCACGGAGTTCCGCATGCCCGACAGCCTCTGGGCGCGCATCGTGTTCGACTTTCTCGTGGCCTACCGGCTGCGCACCATCAACCGCGGACATCTGCTCGGCGCCTTGATTCCGCTTTACCTGGCTTGGGTCGCCGGGCACATTAACGCCACCGGAGCGGGTGCGGACGCTGAGGGCCACATCGAGGCTGTAGCCGCCGCCTTCGAGGCGGACAAGCCGTATCTGGTCGCGCGCTGGCGCTGGCCCGATCGCTTCAACGCATGACCGCTGCGTGGAAGGGGACAAGCAAACGCACGCACGGCAAGGGAGTAAGCCAGTTTGGTTGGGTTTCGAAGGGTACGGGCTTTAGCCCGTACATCAAGCTGCTGAAAAAGTGGCGGGGCTTAGCCCCTGAGGGACGAATCTCGCCAAACCGACCCACTACGGGAGTCTTAAGGAGCCGGAACCATGCTCAACATGCTAGCTATGATTGTTCAAACCACCGGGAACGCGCCCACCCCGCCTGCCTATTCCGATACTGTTTCCATCTGGGACCACATGTCCAACGCGCTCCATCTTTCGCTCTATCGCGTCCTCTCCCTGCTCATCGCCGTTCTGCCCGGTATTCTGGCTTTGTTTGTCGCGCTGGCCGCATTCGCCGTGCTGGGTTTGGCCATCTCGGCAGTGTTGCGCTGGTTCCTTATGCTCATCAAGTTCGACGACCGCTTCGCGCGCACCGGCGCCGGCGCGGAGTGGACCCACAACAGCTCTCCCACCGCTCTTGCCGGGCGCATCGCCTTCTGGGCCTGCGTGGTGCTCGGCGCCCTTATCGGCGTCTCGGCCTTCGACACCTCGTACATCGCGGGCGGGGCGGCGCTGCCCATCCCCTTGCTTCCCTATCTCACCCACGCCGTCGGCGCCGTCGTCCTGCTCATCGTGGGCGTTATTATCGCCCGCTTCCTCGCCCGCTCCGTGCTCATCGGCGCCGTCAACGCGCAGCTCCAGTACGCCCGCTTTCTTTCCCTCGGGGTCAAGTGGCTGGTGCTCGTGCTCACCGCGGCCATGATTCTCGAACACCTCGAGATCGGCGGCGCCATCGTCGATCTCGCCTTCAGCATCCTTTTCGGCGGCATCGTGCTCACGCTCGCCCTGGCCGTGGGACTCGGCTCCCGCGAGCTGGTCAGCCGCTCGCTCGAAAGCCACGTAGATCGCACCGCCGAGCGCACCCCGGCGCAGCCCGCCGACAAAGCCTCGCCCCCCGCTGAAACCATCCGCCATTTTTGAGC